>NZ_JBSGAI010000014.1:0-204728 GCF_053600695.1 Amycolatopsis sp. NPDC005003
GTCGGGTTGGTCAAGGCACGCTTTCCCGCCTTGACCAACCCGACCGGCGACTGAAACTCCCACCGGAGGGGCGGGGGAGGTCGGCCCCGCCCTGCCGCGGGTTCACCCTGCCGCGGCAGAGCAGAGGACACTTCTGCCGCGGCTTAGAAGAAAAGAATGTCCTCGCCGGACGGGGCCGCTCCGTGATTTGAGGGGACATCACCGACCACCAACCGAGTTACGCATTACTCGGCTAGCCGGTCACAGCTCTCCGACGGCCTCCTCGACCTTCCGCTGCAGCTTGTTCATCCCGCCGAGCCAGCGGTCGGTCTCGGTGGCGCGCGCCGCGTAGTACCCCGCGACCTCGGGATGCGGCAGCACCAGGAACCGCTTCTCGTCCATCGCCGCGAACAGCGCGTCCGCCACCTGCTCCGGCTCGATCGCCGACGCGCCCATCAGCAGCTGCCCCGCGGTGCCGGTGCTCTCCAGCATCGCGGTGCGCACGCCCTGCGGGCAGATCGCCTGCACGGTGATGCCGCGGTGGCGGTAGGTCGCCGACAGCCATTCCGCGAACGCCAGCGCGCCGTGCTTGGTCACCGAGTACGGCGCCGAGCCGAGGCTGGTCAGCAGCCCCGCCGCGGACACCGTCGCGATGAAGTGGCCCTTGCCGCGCTCGAGCCACGCCGGCAGCAGGAGGTTGGCCGCGCGGACGTGGGACATGACGTTGACTTCCCAGGTGCGCGCCCACACGTCCTCGCCGCTCTCCGCGCCGCCGAAGGGCGCGATGCCCGCGTTCGCGCAGAAGACGTCGATCTCCCCGAGGGCCGAGCGCGCGCTGTCGATCAGCTTCGTGACGCCGTCCAGGCTCGCGACGTCGCCCGCGAACGCCGTCCCGCCGACTTCGGCGGCCACCTCCGCGGCCCGGTCCCCGTCGAGGTCGGCCACGACGACCCGGGCCCCGTCGGCGGCGAAGCGGCGGGCCAGCGCGGCGCCGATGCCCCCGCCGGCCCCGGTGACGACGACGCCGGTCACAGGCCACCGCCGAGGGTCACGCCGCCGTCGAGGACCACCGTCTGCCCGGTGATCCAGCCCGCGTCGTCCGAGAGCAGGAACGCCACCGCGCCCGCGATGTCGGACGGCACGCCGAGCCGCTTCATCGGGTACGCCGCGGCGACCTCCTCCTCGCGGCCCTCGTACAGCGCGGTCGCGAACTTCGTCTTGACCACGGCCGGCGCGACGGCGTTGACGCGGATCTTCGGCCCCAGCTCGGCCCCGAGCTCGACGGTCAGCCGGATCAGCGCGGCTTTGCTGACGCCGTACAGGCCGATGCCCGGCGAAGCGCCGAGGCCGGCGACGGAGGCGACGTTGACGACGGCGCCGCCGTGCTCCCCCATCCACGCGTCGCGGGCGCGCTTGGTCCAGGCCAGCGGCGCGAGCACGTTGACGGCGAGGATTTTCGCCGCGGCCGCCGGGTCGATGTCCAGGGTGGGCCCGTAGGCGGGGTTGATGCCGGTGTTGTTGACCAGGTAGTCGAGCCTGCCGAAGGTCTCGATCGTCTTGGCGACCGTCTCGTCCTGGTGGTCGGTGTCGTCGGACTTGCCCGCCACGAACATCGCGACGTCCGGGCCGCCGAGGGAGCTGACGGCCTCTTCCAGTGCCTCCGGCTTGCGCGCGGTGAGGCAGACCTTGGCGCCGCGCTCGACGAGCGTCTTCGCGATCCCGAGGCCGATGCCCCGGCTGGCCCCGGTGACGATCGCGACGCGATCCTTGAACGAGTTCACGGGTCTCCTTCGGCTGTGGTGCCCGGCACATACCAAGCAGTCGGTCAGGGGCCATTATGCGCGACTCGGCCCGGCTCTCAAGGCGGACACCCGTCACAGTGGCCCGCGCCTCACCGCACGCGCGGCACGAGCTTGCCGGTCGTCGCCCCCGCCGGACACCCGCTCCAGGACCAGGAACGCGGTGGTGGTGACGGGCTCAGCGCGGCACCAGCGACAGCACCGCCGCGATCAGCTCCGGGCCGTCGAGCAGCACCGGGTCGTTGTGGTCGGCGCCCGGGATCTCCACCAGCCGGGCCGACGCCGCGGCCGCCACTTCGCGGCTCTGGGACGGCGGGACGAGCGAATCCCGGCCGCCGGCGACCACCACCGCCGGGACGCGGAGCCGCGCGGCCTGCTCCTTGACCGGGAAGCGGTCGCGCAGCAGCAGCCGCACCGGCAGGTACGGGTAGACCTCCGCGCCCACCGCCGCCAGGTCCACGAACGGCGACCGCAGGAGCAGCCCCGCCGGCGGGTGTTCGAGGGCCAGTTCCGTCACGACGGCGGAGCCGAGGCTTTCGCCGAAGTAGACGAGCCGCCCGGGCGGCACCCGCCGGTCCTCGGTCAGGAAGCGGTGGGCCGCGCGGGCGTCGAGGGCCAGGCCCTCCTCGCCGGGGTCGCCGGGATTGCCGCCGTACCCGCGGTAGTCGAACACCAGCACGGCCAGCCCGGCCCGCACGAGCTTCGCGGCGAGCGGGGCCCGGCCCGCCCGGTTGCCGCCGTTGCCGCCCGCGACCAGCACCGTCGCCGGCGGCTCCCGGCCGGGCGGACGCAGGTACCAGGCGCCCAGCTCCAGCCCGTCGGCGGTGCGGAGGCGGACGTCCTCGGCCACCACTCCGGGCAGCACGCTCGCGGCGGCGGGCACCGGCCCGGGGTCCGGCAGGTAGATCAGCCGGCGCTGGACCGCCCAGACGGCGGTCAGCAGCACCACCACGAGCACCACGGCCACCAGCACCACCCGCACCCACACACTCCTGGTCACCGTGACCTCCGGCCCCACGGGAAACAACGACGGCCCGGCCACGTTGTACCCGGTGATGACCGCACCACTCCGATTCTGCGTCCTCGGTGACTCGCTGGCAGCCGGCGTCGGCAGCAGCCGGGAGGACGACACCCTCGGCCGTCGGCTCGCCCGGCGGCTGCGCGAGGCAGGGCACGTCGTGCGCCTGCGCGGCTTCGGCGTGCCCGGTGCCCGCTCGGCCGACCTCGAACGCCAGGTCGGCGTCGCCCTCGGCGAGGGCGTGGACCTGGCGCTGATCGTGATCGGCGCGAACGACCTCGCCGGGTTCGTCTCCCCCGCCGTCGGGGCGCGGCAGCTGCACGACGCCGTCGCCCGGCTGGTCCGCGCCGGCGCCCGCGTCATCGTGGTGCCGGCGCCCGACCTGGGGATCGTGGCCCGGGTGCCCGGGCCCTACCGGCAGCTGGTGTCGGCGGCCAGCGGCCACTACGCGCAGGCCCAGGCCGAAGCCGCCATCCGGGCCGGTGGCGCGGTGGCCACCGCGGGCCCCGAACTCGCCGCCCGCTTCGCCGCCGACCCCGCGCTGTTCTCCGCCGACCGGTTCCACCCGTCCTCGGCCGGCTACGCCGTGATCGCCGACGGCCTGGCGCCGCACGTGCTGGCCGCGGCCGCGCACCCGGCCGCCTGAGCGGTTTTGCCCGGCTTTAACCGGCGCCCGGCAAGATCGGTCGGGCCAGGCGGTCGGAGCGGGGAACGGGGGATCCGGAGCTCACCGGCCGGGGGGACTTGCCGGTGGAGGGTGCCGGTCGCCTGGCAGCCAGGGAGGGTACCGGGGGAGCGCTTCCCGCGTCGATCGCGACGCGCGCTGCAGGCTGGGGGCCTGCAGCGCCCGCCCCTTCCGTCTCGACACGGGAAAGAGGGCAGACATGAACCGATTCGTGAAGCGGACGGCCGTCGTGGGAGCGGTCGCCGCCAGTGCGCTCGCACTCGCCGCACCGGCCGCACTGGCCGCCGGCACTTCGAGAACGTGCCCGGGCAGTGCTTGCCAGACGATCGAGGTGTGGTTCCCCGGCGGCACCCTCTCGGTCGATGCCGACGTGCACGGCAACGGCGGGGCGGAGTGGGCCGTCCTCAACGGCAACGGCACCGTCTGCCGCGCCGGGTTCGGCGCCGCGGACCCGCCGCGGTCCTGGACCTGCGGCGGCGTGGCGGCCCAGTGGCTGTACGGCACCGTCTCCGGTTCCGCCGGGCCGTCCAACATCGGCCTCCGCTGGTAACACCCGCTGGAAGGAGGACCGCCATGAGGACGCTTCGCTTCTTGGCCCGCAGCCTGCGCACCCGTGAGCTGGGCGCCGCCTGACGCTTCTCCTGATCACCACCGCGGCCGGGGTCCCCGAACCCCGGCCGCGGCTTTCCCGGGAGCGGCGGACGCGACCGAGCCACCGGCAAGCGCAACCGCAGCCCCGGCAAGCGCGACCCGGTCCCCGGCGAACACAACCCACCCACCCGCAAGCCCCACCCAGCCGCCGGCGAACGCAACCCACCCACCCGCCCCGCAAGCGCAACCCAGCCCCGGCGAACACGACCCACCCGCGGTGCTCTCGCCGCCGGTGGTGCAGCCCACCCCACCCGGCTGACCGGTTCCCGCTAACCTCGCGGGCGGGATGACCGGTTCGTCCGGTCAGCGGGGGGTGCGGAAAAGTGCTGAGCTTCGGGGTGCTCGGACCGTTGCAGGTCCAGCGGGACGGTGTGCTCGTCCCGGTCACCGGGCCCAAGGTGCGGGCCCTGCTGGCGGCGTTGCTGATGCGGGCGAACACGACGGTGTCGCTCGAGCGGCTCACCGAGCTGCTGTGGGGCGACGACCCGCCGGAGACCGCGCGCAAGAGCATCCAGGTGCACGCGGTCCGGCTGCGGCGGGCGCTCGGCGACGGCGTCGTCGAAACCCAGCCGACCGGCTACCTGCTGCGCGTACCGCCCGAGCGGCACGACCTGCTGCGGTTCCGCGAGCTCACCGCCGCCGCGCGCGCCGAGCCGCGCCCGGACGCCGAACGCGAGCTGCTCGCCGCGGCGCTCGCCTGCTGGCGCGGCCCGGTGCTCGCCGACGTCCCGGCCGAGGTGCTGAGCCGGGAAGACGTCGAGGGGCCCGCCGAAGAGCGGCTGCGCGCGCAGGAGCGTTACTTCGAAGTCAGCCTCGAACTCGGCCGGCCCGGCGAGATCACCGACGAGCTGGCGCGGGTGACGCGCCAGCACCCGTGGCGGGAGGCGTTGTGGGCGCTGTACCTGGAGGCCCTGCACCGTTCGGGCCGCCGTGCCGACGCCCTCGAGACCTATCGGGAGCTGCACCGGATGTTCACCGGTGAGCTCGGCGTCGGTCCCGGCGAACGGCTGCGGCGCGCCCACCGGGCCGTCCTCGCCGACGAGCCGCCCGAGGAGCCGGCCGCCGTCGCGCAGCCGGAGTTCCGGCCGCGGCAGCTGCCCCCGGACGTCGCCACGCTCGTCGGCCGCGCCCAGCTCATGTCCACTTTGGACGAATTCGTCGGCGCTGCGCCCGGCACGCACCCGCCGATCGCGCTGCTCGTCGGGCCGGCCGGCGTGGGCAAGACGACCGCCGCGGTGCACTGGGCGCACCGGGCCGCCCGGCACTTCCCGGACGGCCAGCTCTTCGCCGACCTCCAGGGCTACTCCGCGGTTCCGGCGCTCGCGCAGCTGGAGGTGCTGACCCGGTTCTCGCACGCGCTCGGCGTGCGGCCCGGCCAGGTGCCGACCGAGCTCGCCGACGCCGCGGCGCTCTACCGCTCGGTGCTCGCCGACCGGCAGGTGCTGATCGTGCTGGACAACGTGGCCGGGCCGAGCCAGGTCCGCGCGCTGCTGCCCGGGAGCCCGGGCTGCGCGGTGCTGATCACCAGCCGCGACCGGCTCTGCGGCCTGGCCGCCACCGTGGACACCCGGCTCGTGGAACTGGGCGAGCTGCCGCCGGAGGATTCCCTCGCCCTGCTCGCCTCGATCGTCGGCGAAGAGCGCGTCGCCGCCGAGGACGCCGCCGCGCGCGAGCTGGTGCGGCTGTGCGCCGGGCTGCCGCTGGCGCTGCGGGTCGTCGCGGCGAACCTCGCGCTGTGGCCGGACCGGTCGCTGCGCGGCTACCTCGCCGAACTGGCCGGGCCCGATCTGGTCGGCCGGCTGGCCGTGCCGGGCGCCGAGCGGCTCGGCGTCCGGCGGGCCTTCGACCTGTCCTTCGACGCCGTTCCCTGGCCGGCGGCCCGGTTCTTCCGCCTGCTCGGGCTGGTGCCCGGCGCGGACATCGGCGTGGCGGGCGCGGCGGCACTGGCCGGGTTGGCCGAAGCCGAGGCCGGGCGGCTGCTGCGCGACCTCGCCGCGAGCCACCTGGTGCAGGCCCGCGGCGACGACCGGTTCGGCCTGCACGACCTGCTTCGCGCCTACGCCGCCGAGCGGGCCCGTGCGGAGTTGTCGCCGGTCGAGCGGGCGACTGCCCTCGATGGGCTGTTCGGGTACTACCTGCGTGCGGCGGCCGGCGCCGCGACCGCGCTCTACCCCGACCTGCAACGGCTGCCCGACGCGCCCGAGGCCGAAGAAGCCGTCGAACCGGCCGAAGCCCGCCGCTGGCTGCTGGCCGAGCACGGCAACGTCCTGGCCGCGATCCGGTGGACCGCCCGGGCGGGCCAGGGGTCGTTCGTCTGGCGGGCCGCCGACCTGCTGCGCGGCTTCTTCCACTCCCACCGGCTCGACGCCGAATGGCAGGCGGCCGCGACCGCCGGGCTGGCCACCGCGCGGCGCGCCGGGAACGAACGGGCCGCCGGGGCGATGCGGCACAGCCTCGGCGCGCTGGCCTGGAGCCGCGGCGACTACGAAACGGCGCTCGTGGAACTCGAAGCCGCCCAGGCGTCCTACCGCGCCGCCGGCGCCCGCGACGGCGGCGATTCGGTCCTGCACGCGCTCGGCGTCGTGCACCTGGACCTCGGCCGGCTCGACCGGGCGATCGAGCACTTCACCGCGGCGCTGGCCGGCACGATGCGCGGCGGCGCGTCGATCCGGGCGGCGAACGGGCTGATCAACCTGGGTGCGGTGCTCATCGAACACGGCAGGCTCGCCGAAGGCGTCGAGCACAACGAAAGCGCGCTCGAGCTCTGCCGCCGGCTCGGCTCACCGCACGCGGCGGCGATCGCGCAGTGCAACCTCGGGTACGGCTACCGCGTGTCGGGCGACCTGGCCAGGGCCCGGGCCGTGCTCTCCGAGGCGCTGGCCGCGTTGCGGGAGCTCGGCTCCCGCGACGACGAAGCGGACGCGCTGGTCCGGCTCGCCGCGGTGCACCGGGTGACCGGCGACCTCGAGGCGGCGTGGCCCGCGGCGCGGCTGGCGGTGACCGTGGCCCGCGAGGCGGGCAACCAGCGGTTCGAGGTGGACGCGCTCGGCGCGCTGGGTGACCTGCACCGCCAGGCGGGCGACCCGGCGGCCGCGCTGGCGGAGTACGCCGAAGCCCACCGGCTGGCGGAGAAGATCGGCTACCTGCGCGGCCGGATCGCCACCTCGATCGGACTGTCTACTGTGGACAGAGTGGCCGCGGCCACGCACGCCGGGACGGCGTTGCGCGACGCCGAAGAGGGCGGCTTCCGCCTGCTGGCCGAGCAGGCCCGGACCAGCCTGGCGTGGGTGTCGTTCAACGCGGGCGTACCCGAGACCGCGGAAAGCCTGGCCGTCCAGGCCATCGCGGGGTTCCGGGCGACCGGGCACCGGCTGGGCCAGGCGTACGCGTTCGTGGTGCTCGGCCGGGCCCGCTCGAGCTTGCTCGGCCCCGACGCGGCCAGGGAGTGCTGGCACACGGCCGAAGAGATCCTGGCCGCGGCCGGCGAAGGCCCGGTGCTCGCGGCGGTGCGGGCGCTGCTGGCGCAGTGACCCGGCCGAATCCTGCCGGGCATCTTCCTCGCATCCGGCGGGACGAAGGTGCCCGGCACGGCGTCAGCGGCGTGTGGCCAGTTCCGCCGGGTGCAGTTCGTAGAGCGCATACGCCTTCCGGATCACCGGCTGCGCCACGTTCCGCACCCGCACCCCGCCCGGGGTCACCCCCTGCTCGCAGCCGAAGTGCGCGTGCCCGTGCAGCGCCAGATCCACCCCCAGCTCGTCGATCGGCTCGCACAGCAGGTACGAGCCCAGGAACGGGTGGATCTCGGGTGGCTCGCCATGCAGCGTCCCGGGGATCGGCGCGTAGTGGGTCAGGGCCACGACGACGTCCGTGTCGAGGTTTTGCAACGCTTTGCGCAGCGAATCCGCCGACGCGATCGTGGTCTCGACGAAGTCCTTCATCTCCCGCTCGCCGAACCGGCTGGCGCACTTGCCGGCGAACCCGCCGCCGAAGCCCTTGACGCCCGCGACGCCCAGGGAGCCGTCCGGCAGGTCGTACCGGACCGCCTCGCCTTCCAGGACGTCGACACCGGTTTCCCGGAGCAGGTTGGAGATCATCTCGCCGGCGTCGCTGTGGTGGTCGTGGTTGCCGAGGACCGCGGCGATCGGCACGCCGAGCCCGGCGAGCTCGTCGGCCACCACGCGGGCCTCCTCGACGGTGCCGTGCCGGGTGAGGTCCCCGGCCAGCAGCAGGACGTCGGCGGTGCCCGCCAGGTGCTCCAGGGCCGGGCGGAGCAGGCCGCGGGAGTCCTCGCCCAGGTGCACGTCCCCGACCGCGGCGATCCTCATCGGCCGATCTCCTCCGCGCTCGCCGGTTCGCGGACGTCGGCGACCCGGATGTCGTTGTGCACCAGCTCGCCGGTCAGGTACTCGCCGACGACGGCGTCGACCTCCTCCCGGCGCGCGGGGCAGGTGACTTCGCCGGTGAGGTGGACGTGCTCGCCACGGACGGTCACGTGCACGCCGAGCTCGGCGGTGCGGGGGTCTTCGGCCAGTGCCCGGCTGAGCCGGGCGACGAGGTACTGCGGTGGTTCGGGCACGAGTGCCTCCTTGGGGTCGATCACGGCCAGGTCGCCGAGCAGGGCCAGGAACGCCCGGGCGTACGGGGACGCCGACACCTGCACGGCGACGTCGGTCCAGTCGACCTGCTCGCGCAGGTCGCGGGCGATCCGCAGCAGCGGCGCGAAGTCGCACCGGTGCGCGCTCAGCACGAGCAGCTTGTCCACCAGCAGGTCGGTGCCGGAGACGACCGGCGCCGCGGTGGACCCGATCCGCATCAGCGCCGCGCGGTCGAGCAGTTCGTCGGTCACCGGCCGGTGGTTGGGGCCGTGGATGAGGTCGACGAGGATGTCGCCGTCGTAGACTTTCGTCAGCCAGTCCTCCGGCGGGTGCACGCGGCGCAGGCCCGCGGCGGTGAGCACCTCCGCGGCCCGGTCCGCGTCGCCGGGCTTGAGGAACAGGTCGACGTCGTGGTCCGACGGCGGCCCGCCGCGGGCGTACACGGCCAGGCCGCCGGCGACGGCGAACCGGATGCCGGTGCCGTCGAGGGCGGTCACCACGCGGGTCAGGCTCTGCAGCAGCGCCTCCGCTTCCATGGCGGAGGACTACCCGCGACCGGGCCGGCCCTAACCACCGTTCGCGGGTCGCTGCCGGAGCCAAGCGCGGGCGCGGTCCACCGTCGGGTGCAGCACGAGCGTGCCGTCCAGGCGGGTGACCTGCAGGGAACGCAGCACCGGGCGCCCGGCGGCGACCACCGCGAACGGCAGGTCCGCGGCCGCCGTCTCCCCGGCGAGCTCGGCGAGGACCTGCAGCCCCGCCGAACCGCAGAAGGTGATCGCGCCCAGGTCCACGATGAGCGCGCCCGGCCCGCCGTCCAGCGCGGCGCGGGCCCGCGTGCGCAGCACCGGCGCGGTGCCGAGATCCAGGTCGCCGGCCGCCGCGACGACGACTGCTTCGGGCACGGTGCGGACCTGCACCGTCAGCGCGGGCGTCCGGTCGCCGGTCACGGGCGCTCCTCTCCGTCACCGCCGACCCTAGAACGGTTGCATCGTTTTGTCATCGATTTGCCGGGTAACCGGGAGCGGACCAGCCCGCCCGCACGAAAGGACCGGCCGCGATGAGCACCGTCACCGAATCCGTCGACGTCGAGACCGACGTCACCACCGCCTACAACCAGTGGACGCAGTTCGAGTCGTTCCCGCACTTCATGGAGGGCGTCGACGAGATCCGGCAGCTCGACGACACCCACACCCACTGGAAGATCAGTGTCGGCGGGCAGACCCGGGAGTTCGACGCGACGATCACCGAGCAGCACCCGGACGAGCGCGTCGCCTGGAAGTCCGATTCCGGCCCGACGCACGCCGGCGTCGTCACGTTCCACCGCCTCGACGACCGGCACACCCGGGTCACCGCCCAGCTCGACATCGACCCGGACGGCTTCGTCGAGAACGTCGCCGACAAGCTCGGCATCCTCGACCGCCGCGTCAAGGGCGACCTCGGCCGGTTCAAGACCTTCATCGAGGAGCGCGGCGGCCGCGAAACCGGCGCCTGGCGCGGAGACGTGGCCCGCCCCGGCAACTGAGCCTGCCCGCGACCGCTCCCGCCGTCACCTGGACGGCGGGAGCGGTCGCGCGAATGCCGGGCAACGACCACCCGACTGCCGCGCGGTGCCGGTCATTTCGACGACTACGACCTGTGCTGCTCGCCAGTGCCCCACTGGTCCGCGCCGCCGCGGGTGCGGCTGCCGCGGCGGGGCGAAGTCCTGGCGTGGTGACCGCGGCTCACGGCCACGGCTCGCCGTCGGCCGGCACGGGCGCTTCGCGGTGCTGGTCGGCGAAATCCGCGGGATCGGCGTCGGCCGGCACCCCGGGGACGTCTTCGGCATCGGCGCCGTCGAACCCGACCGGCACCTGCTGATCGGCCAGGTCGTTCGGCGGGGTGAACTCGTCGGGCATCGGGGCCCTCCCTGCGTTCGCCCCCACCCGGTTCCGGTGCCGGCGCGCGGCACCGGAACCGGCGGAGGAACCAGCGTGTCGAAACCGTTGTCCGTGGTTGCGCGAACTCGACGGCTCCCGGCACGCCGGCGTCGCTGCCGCGGAATGCGCCTGGAGGCGCGGTGGCCGGGACTGCGATGGTCCTACCGGCCGCTGTCGGGGCAGGCAGCGCCCGCCGGCGCCGTGGATGATCCGGCAGCCGTCACGGCATCACTCCCCTTTCCCGGTGTCCGTTCGCTTCGCCGTCCGGAGCCGCGGCGGGGACCTCTCCCGGCGCGGGCACTTCGCGGCGAGCAGGCGGACACCGGGGCGTCGCCGCGGCAAGCCGACGACCGCGGGCGGCCGCGGCCCGGCCCCACGGCGGCGGGCGGCGGGAACCGGTGGTGGCGGGTCGAAGTTCGCGGTCACGATCGCGTCGAACTCCGCCCGGACCCACTCGGGGTCGGCCAGCACCAGCTCGGTGAACCCGTCGGCCGCGGCCGAACGGGCGATCTTGTCCGGCATCGTCGTTCACTCCCCGGATCGTCTCGCGATGTCACCAGGTCATGTCCTGCTCTCCCTTATTCCTATAGCACCGAGCGGAGATCGGTTCAAGTCCTCAGAGGACCCGGTGTCCGCGCGCCCGTGACGATTTTTCCGGATGCACCCGCGCGGAGCAGCCGGCCCGCCTCCTGTTCACCGGGCGTTCCCCCGGCCGGGACCGATCGGGCGGTCCGGGGTTCGCCGCCCTCCGCCGTTCAGTGCTCGTTCAGTCCGGCTCCGTGCCGGGAACACTTGTCCCGCAAAGGTTTCGCGGAGATCGTGGGTGGCCGGTGCGCGGCGGCGCCGCGTATGGTCGGCGCCTTGGGAGCGCTCCCGAATCCGGCCCCGACGAAGGAGGACAGCGTGGTTCCCCGACGCAAAACCCTGCTCTCCCTGGTGGTGACGGCCGTGACCGCCGTGCTGCTGGGCGGCGTGCTCACCGGCGTCGCCGACGCGCACGGGTCCGCCACCGACCCGCCGTCGCGCAACTACGGCTGCTGGAACCGCTGGGGCAGCGACTTCCAGAACCCCACCATGGCGACGAAGGACCCGATGTGCTGGCAGGCCTGGCAGGCCGACCCGAACGCGATGTGGAACTGGAACGGGCTCTACCGCGAAGGCGTCAAGGGCAACCACCAGGGCGCGATTCCCGACGGAACGCTGTGCAGCGGCGGCCGCACGCAGGCGCCCCGGTACAACGCCCTCGACACGGTCGGCGCGTGGCAGACGGCGAACAAGGACAACCGGTTCACCCTGACCATCACTGACCAGGCCCGGCACGGCGCCGACTACCTGCTGGTGTACCTCACCAAGCAGGGCTTCGACCCGGCGACCCGGCCGCTGGGCTGGGGCAACCTCGAACTGGTCGCCCAGACGGGCAAGCTCGCCCCCGCCGGGCAGTACCAGGTCGCGGTGAACGCGGGGTCCCGGACGGGACGGCACGTCGTCTACACCATCTGGCAGGCCAGCCACCTCGACCAGTCGTACTACTTCTGCAGTGACGTGAACTTCTCCGGACGCTGACCGGCCCGGGCCGCGGGGGCACCCCGCGGCCCCGGGTCAGCCGGGTGGCGCGGCGTACCGGCCGAACCAGGCCGAGGCGGCGCGCAGCGGGACGTCGACCGGCGCGAGGCCGGGGTACCAGGCCTTTTCCCACTCCAGCGACACCCAGCCGGACCACGACCGCAGCAGCTCACCGCAGTCGGTGAGCGGGACGGCGCCCTCGCCCGGCGGCACGGGCGTCGGCGTCGCGCGGCTCGCCACGTCCTTGACCTGGAAGTAGCCGAGGTAGGGGCCGAGCACGCGCCGGGTGACGGCGGGTGCTTCGCCGGCCCGCCACGGGTGCACGGCATCCCACAGCACGGCGGCCAGCTCCGGCGCCTCGAACCCGGCGACCAGGCGCAGCGCCGCGGCCCCGGTGGGGTGCGAATCGTGCGTCTCGACGAGCAGCCGCACCCCGGCCCCCCGCAACTCGTCGAGGACGGCGGCGATGCGGGCGCGGGCATCGCCACCTCCACCGCCACCTCCACCGCCATTGCCGCCATCGCCGCCGCCGGGGAAGACGCGGACGTCCCGGGCGCCGATGCGGTGCGCCAGGGCGATCAGGGCTTTGAGCTCATCGACGACGGGCCGGTCAGCCCCGGGAGCGGCGACCTTGGCGTAGCCGGCGAGGCAGGAGATGGCGAGGCCCTCGCCGTCGAGCAGGGCCCGGACGGCATCGGTGGCGGGGCCGGAGAGTCCCAAGTGGACTTCTTCGTCGGGGTGAACGCGCAGTTCGAGGCCGGCGCAGTGGTGGGTTCGCGCGATGCGTGCGGCTTCGCGGACGGGAACGCCGGGCATGCCCAGCGTGCTCACGGCGAACTGCCACGCCATCGGCGACCTCCCACTTGTTGAGGGGAGTGTAAGCGCTTTCAGCGGCTGGCGACGGGTGCGATCACGCTGCGGGCTTGGCCGGCGCGGGTTGGTTGCGGCACGCCGCGCTTCCGGGACCAGCCGCAGCGGGCCAGGGCGCCGCGGGTGGGGCCGCGCGCCAGGCCGCTCAAGACCAGCCGCCACCGCCGCCAGCCGGGGCCGCCCCCGCACCGAACCGCCCCAGCTCGCCGCCGGGTGGGCTGCCGCGGGCATACCGGTACCCGCGCCCGTGATCACCTCGGGCGCAGGTACCGGTACCGCACTCAGTGGGACTTGTTCTGGCCGCGGCCCGCGGGCGCGCGGCCGTTCGCCCCGTCGGCCGCCTTGGCCGCCTGCTGGGCCGGCTTCTCGGCCGGGGCCGGCTTGGCCGCCGCGGAGGCCGGTTTGGCCGCCGCCGGCCGCGAGGCCGGAGCCGAGGCCGAGGTCGGGGTCGGGGCGGCAGCCGGCGTCGGCTTCGCCGCTGCCGCCGGCGTCGGCTTCGCGGCCGTCGTCGCGTCCGCCTCCGCCGACCCCGCCGAGGCGTTCTTCTCCGCCTCGGCCAGCGGGTTCGGCCGGCGGACCTGGACCACCGCCACGATCGCCGCGGCCACCGCGCCCAGTGCCACCAGCCACGGCCAGCGGGCCCGCTTGGTGCGCTCGCCGCGGGCCACGCTCTTGGCCTCCTGGAGCGCCACCGCCAGGTCGCGCTTCGCCGTGGCCACCGCCTTGCGGCGCTTGCGGCCCGACTCGCCCGCCGAGCTCACCACCGTCGCCACCGCCTGGGCCGCCTTGCGGCCCGGGTCGCGCAGCTTCGCCGCGCGGGCCAGGACCTCGTCGCGGGCCGCGCTGCTGTTCGCCAGCACGTCACGGCGGGACGACCGGGTGCTCTTGTCGAGGTCCTTGGTCGCCGCACGGCCGACCTTCGCGAGTTCGTCCTTGCTCTCGGCCAGCTTCCGATCGGTGATTTCGACCGCCCGCGCGGCCGCGGCCGCACCCACCCGCGCGGCCTCCGCGGCGAGATCCCGTACGCCGGCCGCCGCCGTCTTCACCGATCGCCCGACCGGGGCGTCGCCCTGGCTCATGTGATCACCTCTCACTCGTCGCAGCAGGCATCACCTGCTCAGCTCACACACATGGGCTACCCAGTGAAGGCGCATCCGGAACGTCGACCACCCGCCGGCATCGCCGGCGAGCGGTCACGACCGGTTCTCCGGGGCGGTCCCGGCGGTGACGAGCGTGTCGGCGCGGGGGAACCGGCGCAGGGTGGGGCTGATCGTGACGACGATGGTCACCAGGGCGATCCCGGCCGCGCACAGCAGGACGGCGTCCGTGCCGGGGAACGTCTGCACCACCAGGCCGCCGAAGGCCGGCCCGGTCGCCGCGGACACCCCGGAGATCACGCCCAGCACGCTGGTCAGGCGGCCGCGCAACCGGTCGGGGGTGAGCAGCAGCTGGTAGGTGCCGATCGTCGTGTTGGCGGTCGGCGGCGAGAGGGCCATCGCCACGAACAGCGCCGCCAGCAGGTAGCCGTCGTGGATCACGGCCGCCAGCGGGGTGAGCAGGGTCAGCACCCAGAACACGCTCATGATCGACACGTAGGGGCTGAGCCGCCGCTGCAGGTACGGCGCGATCAGGGAGCCCAGCACCCCGCCGACCCCCAGCATCGCGGCCATCACGCCGATCTCGCCCGAGGTGACGCCCCGCTGCTGGGCCAGCACGATCACGACGATGTAGTAGGCGCTGAAGAAGAAGTTCAGGCTCACCGCGCACGCCATGGTGGCGCGGACGTGCCGCACCGACCACACCCAGCGCAGCCCCTCGACGATCTCCCGGCCGAGGTGCCGGCCGTCGGACGGCGCTTCCTCGCGGCGCGGTGCCCGGACGAAGCAGAGGGCGACCAGCGAAACCAGGTGGGCCAGCAGGTCGAAGGCGAACGGGACGGCCCGCCCCAGCGCGTAGAGGAACCCGCCGGCCGCGGTGCCCGACAGCTGGCCGAGCGCGCCGCGCGCGGAGTTCATCGCCACCGCGGTGGACAGCTGGTCCGCGCGCACCACGCCGGCCAGCATCGCGTCTTCGGCCGGGCCGAACAGCGACCGGCAGCAGCCCATGACCGCCGCGACGGCGACCAGGTGCGCGACGCTCACCACGTCCCACCAGATCGCCGCCGCCAGGCTCGCCACCGCCAGCGCGTAGCCGGCCTCGCAGCCGAGCAGGATCTTCTTGCGGTCCCAGCGGTCCGCCAGGGCGCCCGCGGGCAGCCCCGCGACGAGCTGGGCCATCGCGTCCACGCCGAGCACCAGCCCGGACAGCGCCGGCGAGCCGGTCACCGCCAGCACCAGCAGCGGCAACGCGATCATCGACGCGCTGAACCCGGCCTCCGACAGCGCCTGGCTGCCCCACAGCAGCTGGTAGTCCCGGTTCCGGGACAGCCGCGTGCTCACCGCCGCTCCTTCCGGCGGGCCGGCGCCTGGCTGTCGGCCGCGATCCGCCGGAGCGCGGCCGCGAAGTCGCCGGCCACCCGTTCGACGGTCCGCCGGTCGTGCCGGCCGGGCTGGTAGATCAGGGTGAACACCAGCTCGCCGTCCTGGACCGCGCCGACCAGGTCGAGCAGGTGCGGGCGGTGCTCGGCCGGGTCGTGGTCGAGGCCGAGCGAGCCGCGGACCGCGGTGTAGAGACCCTCGGCCGCCGCTTTCCCGCTACCGTCCCACTGGCCGAGGTAGTTGAAGGTGATCTGCGGCTGCGGCCCGGTGCCGGCGAACCGCTCCCGCACGTCCGGGTCGCCGAGGTGGCGGAGCGCGCCGTAGCCGAACCCGTTGCCCGGCACGGCCCGCAGCTGCTTGCGGACCGACTTGACCAGCGTCCGCCAGTCCGGGTCGTCCGCGCCGTCGGCGGACAGCGCCACCGGGTACAGGGTGGTGAACCAGCCGACGGTCCGGGTGAGGTCGACGCCGTCGAGGACGTCCTCCCGGCCGTGGCCTTCCAGGGCGATCGACACGTCCGGGCGCCCGGTCCACCGGGCCAGTGCCCACGCCAGCGCGGTGAGCAGGACGTCGTTGACGCGGGTGCGGTAGGCCGACGGCGCCGAGCGCAGCAAGGCGTCGGTGTCGCCGGCGTCGAGCGCCACAGTGACCTCCGCCGTGCCGGTGGTCCCGCCGTCGTGGTCCACCGGCAGCGGTCCCGAGTCCGGCAATCCGGTCCAGTAGGCCAGTTCGTCGTCGAACCCGCCGTCGCGGACGTGGTCGCGGAGGCGGTGCGCCCAGTCCCGGAACGACGTCGTCCGCGGGCCGAGGTCGATCGGGCCGCCCCGGGCGGCCTGCCGGTAGGCGGTGTCGAGGTCGTCGAGCAGGACGCGCCAGGAGACGGCGTCGACCACGACGTGGTGGATGGCGAGGAACAGCCTCGCCCGCCACCCGTCGCCGGCGGTGGCCAGGACGGCGGCCAGCAGCGGGCCGCGGGTGAGGTCGAACCCGGCGTGGACGTCGTCGGCGATCCGCGCCAGCGCGGCCCGCCGCTCGGCCTCGGGCACCGCGCTCAGGTCCTCGTGACGCAGCACGGGCACCGGGTCGACGTCGGCGTTGTGCTGGTGCCAGCCCTCCTCGGTGCGGGTGAAGCGCATCCGGAGGGCGTCGTGCTGGGTCCACACCGCGGCCAGGGCCCGCTCCAGCGCGCCGGCGTCGAAGCCGTCGGCGAGCTCGACCAGCATGGACTGGTTGAAGTGGTGCGGGTTGACGGTGTGGTGGGCGAAGAACCAGTCCTGGATCGGGGTCAGCGGCACCGGTCCGGTGACCGGCCGGTCCGGCTCCGCGGCCTCGGCCACCGCCCCGGCCACGGGCGCCAGCGCGGCGACGGTCTGGTGCAGGAAGATGTCCTTCGTGGACAGCTGCAGACCGGCCCGGCGGGCCTGGGACACGACCTGCATGCTGAGGATGGAATCGCCGCCCAGCTCGAAGAAGTTGTCCGCGGTGCCGACCCGGTCGAGGCCGAGGACCTGGGCCCAGATCTCGCAGAGCACCCGTTCGGCCGGGGTCGACGGCTCGACGTGGCGGGTGCCCGGTTCGGCG
Source organism: Amycolatopsis sp. NPDC005003 (assembly GCF_053600695.1). NCBI lineage: Bacteria > Bacillati > Actinomycetota > Actinomycetes > Pseudonocardiales > Pseudonocardiaceae > Amycolatopsis > Amycolatopsis sp. NPDC005003. The sequence continues at coordinate 17,135 of NZ_JBSGAI010000014.1, forward strand.
GCACCGTCGACCGCGGGCAGGGCGCGGCGGTCGACTTTGCCTTGCGGGGTCAGTGGAATCGCGTCGATGGGCACGAACACCGAGGGCACCAGGTAGTCGGGCAGCGTCTCTTTCAGCGCTGTCCGCAGCGACGCCGGGTCCGCGGCCGAGACGACGTAGGCGACCAGCCGGGCGTGCCCTTCCTCCGGCCGGATCGCCACCACGACCGCGGCCGCGACCTCCGGCAGGCTCGTCAATGCGGCTTCGACCTCGCCCGGCTCGACCCGGAACCCCCGGATTTTCACCTGGTCGTCCAGCCGGCCCAGGTACTCCAACTGACCGTCCGACGTCCAGCGGACCCGGTCGCCGGTGCGGTACATGCGTTCACCGGGCTCGCCGAACGGATTGGCGACAAAGCTCCCGGCCGTCCGCCCCGGCCTGCCGAGATAACCGCGGGCCAGCTGAGCCCCGGCCAGGAACAGCTCGCCCGGCACCCCGGCGGGCACCAGCCGCAGGCTCTCATCGAGGACATAGGCTCGCGTGTTGGCCAGCGGGCGACCCAGAACCGGTCGGTCGCTGTCGCCGACCCGGCACGAGATGGCATCCACTGTGTACTCGGTCGGGCCGTAGAAGTTGTGCGCCACGGTGACTTCCGCAGCCGCCAGCTCACGCCAAAGCGCTTCGTCGAGGGCTTCACCGCCGAGCATGAGGATCTTCGGCCGGTGCCGCGGATCCGACAGCAACCCGGCGGGAATCAATCGGCGCAGATAGGTCGGGGTCAGGTCCAGGAAATCGATGCGGCGCTCGGCGATGTAGCCGACCAGTGCATCCGGGTCGAGCCGGACGTCCTCGCCGATCAGGTGCAGTTCATGGCCGTCGGCCATCAGCACCGGGCCTTCCAAGGACGTGTCGAACGACAGCGTGGCGGTCAGCGCCACGCGCAGCCGCTGCTCCGGTGGGGCGAAGTCGTTGCGGTGGTTGAAGAGCAGGTTCGTCAGGTTCCGGTACGGGACCGCCACGCCCTTCGGACGGCCGGTGGAACCGGAGGTGTAGATGACATAGGCCGTGTTGTCCGGCCGTAGCGGCGCAACCCGGTCGGCGTCGGTCAGGTCCGCGGCGGAGTACTCCTCCAGCCCGGCCGCCATTTCCGACGGCCCCAGGACCAGACTCGCCCCGGCGTCCCGCAGCAGCAGCTCGATCCGGTCGGCAGGCAACGCCGGATCGATCGGCAGGTACACCGCACCGGCCTTCAGCACCGCCAGGAAAGCGATGATCGCGTCCGCAGTACGCGGCAACACCAGTGCCACCACCTGCTCCGGACCCGCACCCTGCGCAACCAGGTGCCGGGCCAGGCGGTTGGCGCGAGCATTCAGCTCGCCGAAGCTCAAGGTGACATCCCCGGCGACCAGCGCGGTCTCCTCCGGACGCCGCTGGGCCTGCGCCTCGAACAGCTCGGTGACGGTGGCCGCGGGCACGTCCAGCGCGGTGTCGTTCCACGTCTCGGTCACCAGTTCGCGCTCGGCCGCGGCCAGCAGCGGCAGCGCGTCGACCGGCCGGTCCGGGTCCTCGGCGATCCCGGCGAGCAGGACGCCCAGGTGCTCGGCCAGCCGGTCGATCGTGCGGGCCTCGAACAGGTCGGTGTTGTAGGTCAGGGCGACCCGCAGCACGTCCCCGTCCGGCTGGAACTCGACGCTCAGGTCGAACTCGGCGGTGGTCATCGGCAGCTCCAGCTCGCCGGCGGTGAGGCCGGCGAAGGCGGGCAGGCGGCCGCTGGTGTTCTGCAGGGCCACCAGCACGTCGAACAACGGGGTGCGGCTGGGATCCCGGCTCGGCTGCACGGCGTCGACGACCCGCTCGAACGGCAGGTCCTGGTGGTCGAACGCCTCGCGGACCCCGACGGCGACCTCGTCGAGGAACGCCGTGAAGGTCCGGTCCGGGCGGACCCGCGAGCGCAGCACCAGGGTGTTGACGAAGAACCCGACGAGTCCTTCCAGCTCGGGCCGCTCGCGGCCGGAGGCGACCGTGCCGACGACCACGTCGTCCTGGCCGGCCCAGCGGCCGAGCAGGACCTGGCAGGCGGCGACGAGGGTGGTGAACAGGGTCGTCTCCCGGTGCCGGCTCACCTGCTCGAGCCGGGCGGTGACCGCCGCCGGGACGGTGACCTCCCGGATCGCGCCGCGGGTGGTGCGCACCGGCGGCCGGGGCCGGTCGGTGGGCAGCTGCAGCGGGGTGAGGTCGCGCAGCCGCTCGGTCCAGTACTCGACCTGCCCGGCGAGCACCCGCTCGGCGAGGCGGCCGCGTTGCCAGGCCGCGAAGTCCGCGTACTGCACCGGCAAGGGCGGCAGGTCGGCCTGCTCGCCGCGCAGCGCGGCCTCGTAGAGCCGGCCGATCTCTTCGGCGATGATCCCGTTCGACCAGCCGTCGGTGACGATGTGGTGCACGGTCACGAGGAGCACGTGCTCCTCGGGGGCGAGCCGGATCAGGCTGGTACGCAGCAGCGGTCCTTCGCGCAGGTCGAAGGGCTGTTCGCCGTCGGCGCGCAGGATTTCCGCGAGCGCTTCCTCCCGGGTGTCCTCGGGCCGGCCGGTCAGATCGGTGACCGGCACCGGGACCGGCGCGGGCGGGTGCACGAACTGGACGCCGCGGCCCTCGGCCGAGCCGAAGGTGGTCCGCAGCGGTTCGTGCCGGGCGACCAGTGCGGTGAACGCCGCCGCGAGCGCGTCGACGTCCAGGTCGCCGCGCAGCCGTACGGCGGACCCGGTGACGTACTCGGTGCCGCCGGGCTCGAACTCGTCGAGGAACCACAGCCGCTGCTGGGCGAAGGACTGCGGCAGTTCGCCGTCGCGGGGCAAGGCCGGGATCGGGTCCTCGGCGGTGGCCCCGACGGTTTCGATCGCGGCGGCGAGCCGGGAGACCGTCGGGTGGGCGAACACCGCCCGCGGCGACAGCGAGACACCGCAGTCGGCCAGCAGCCGGGAAACGAGCCGGATGCTGAGGATCGAGTCGCCGCCGAGCTCGAAGAAGTTGTCCTTCGCCCCGACCCGCTCGACGCCGAGCAGCCGCTGCCAGATCCCGGCGACCGCGCGCTCGGTCGCGGTGGCCGGCTCGGCGTAGGGCTGTCGCGAGGTCAGTGGGCCGTCCGGGGCGGGGAGCGCCCGGCGGTCGACCTTCCCGTTGCGGTTCAACGGAAGCGCGGGCAGCACCAGGACGACGGCGGGCACCATGTACTCGGGCAGGGCCGCGGCGGCGTGCGCCTGCAGCTCCGCGGGGTCCGCGGCCCGCCCGGGAGCCGGGACGACGTACGCGATCAGGCGGCGGGTGCCCGGCTCGTCGGTGTGGACGGACGCGACCGCCTGCGCGATCGCCGGGTGCGCGGCCAGCACGGCCTCGACCTCGGCGAGCTCGATCCGGAACCCGCGCAGCTTGACCTGGTCGTCGGACCGGCCGAGGAACACCAGCTCCCCGCCGGGTCCGCGCCGGACGACGTCGCCGGTGCGGTACATCCGCTCCCCCGGCGCGCCGAACGGGTCGGCGACGAACCGCTCGGCCGTCAAGCCGGGGCGGCCGAGGTAGCCGCGCGCCAGCCCCGCGCCGGCCAGGCACAGTTCGCCGGGGGCGCCGGCGGGCAACGGCCGCAGCTCGGCGTCCAGCACGTACGCGCGCATGCCGTCCACGGGGCGGCCGATCGGCACGGGCTCGGGGACGCCGGTCTCGCCGGTCATCCGGAAGGAGGTGGCGAAGGTGGTCGTCTCGGTGGGGCCGTAGCCGTCCACCACGACCAGCCCCGGGCACGCGGCCTGGACCGCCCGCACCACGGCGGGCGGGACGACGTCGCCGCCCGTCCACACCTCGCGCAGGCCGCGCAGGCAGTCCGGGGCGTCCTGGGCGAGCAGCCGGAAGAGCCCGGCCGTCAGCCACGCCGCCGTCACGTCGTGCTCGGACACCGCGCGCCGCAACGACTCCACGGTCAGGTCCGGCTCGCCGGGCAGCACCGTCGCACCTCCGTTGAGCAGCGGGACCCACAGCTCGTAGGTGGAGGCGTCGAAGGCCAGCGGCGAGTGGGAAAGGACCCGCGTGTGGGCGCCGCCGGCGAACCGGCCGTCCCGGGCAAGCGCGGTGATGTCGCGGTGGCGCACGGCGACGCCCTTGGGCACGCCGGTGGAGCCGGAGGTGTACATGACGTAGGCGAGGTTTTCCGGATCGACCACCGGTTCGGGCGCGGTGGCCGACCGCTGCTCGCCGACCGTCAGTACCGGTCCACTGTGGACGGCTTCGGCGGCGGGCACCTGGGTGTCGCCGGAAACCACGACCGACACCCCGGCCTCGGCGAGCACGGCACGCAGCCGCTCGTGCGGCGCCCGGGTGTCCAGCGGCACGTAGGCCGCGCCGGCCTTCAGCACGGCGAGCTCGGCGACGACGTGCTCGACCGACGGTTCGAGCAGCAGCCCGATCCGGTCCTCGGTGGCGACGCCCAGCTCGGCCAGCTGCCGGGCCAGGTGGTTCGCCCGCTCGTCGAGCTCGGCGTAGGTCAGCGTCCGGTCGCCGTCGAGCACGGCGGGGGCCGCCGGCTGGCGCCGCACCCGGTCGGCGAACAGCGCGGGCACCGTGGCCGGTGTCCCCGCCGCGTCGGGACCGTGGGCGTCGGCGAGCACCCGCGCGCGTTCGGCGGCGCCGGCCCACGGCACCCGGGCCAAGGGCCGGTCCGGGTCCGCGGTGACGGCGTCGAGCAGGAAGACCAGCCGCTCGGTCAGCCCCGTGATCGTGCCCGGGTCGAACAGCGCCGGGTCGTAGGCGAGGTCGAGGCTGAGGCCGTCACCCAGATACGCCCGCAGGCACAGCGGGAAGTTCGTGGCGTCGGCCGCGGTGACCTCGGCGACCCGGGGCGCGCCCGCGGTGGCGGGCTCGCTGATCGGGTAGTTCTCGAAGACCACCATGCTGTCGAACAGGTTCTGCCCGGCGGGCACGTCGCTGAGCGGGCGCAGCCGGGTCAGCGACACGAAGTCGTGGTCGCGGGCTTCGCTCTGGGCCGCCTGCAGCTGTCCCAGCCACCGCGCGACGGGCTGGGTGCCGTCCACGCGGACGCGGGTCGGGATGGTGTTGATGAACAGGCCGATCATCGTCTCGACGCCGGGCAGGTCGGCCGGGCGGCCGGACACGGTGGTGCCGAACAGCACGTCGCGGTCGCCGGAGACCAGCGCCAGCAGCAGTGCCCAGCCGCCCTGGACGAGGGTGTTGACGGTGAGGCCGTGGGTGCCGGCGAACTCCCGCAGCCGCAGCGTCGCGGCCGGGGGCAGCTCGATCTTGACCGAGTCGGTGGAGCGGGCCTCGTGGGCCTGGGCCGGCGGGCGGTCATAGGGCAACGCGGTGGGCGTGTCGAAGCCGGTCAGGGTGGTCCGCCAGAACGCGTCGGCGGCGGCCTGGTCGCGGCCGGCCAGCCAGCCGAGGTAGTCCCGGTACGGGCGCCGGGAGACCAGGGCAGGGCGGCCGCCGGCAGTCGCGGCGGCGTACTCCTCGCAGGCCTCGGCGAAGACCTGGGCGGTGCTCCAGCCGTCGAGGACGACGTGGTGGCAGGTCCAGAGCAGCTCGACCTCGTCGCCGGGCAGGGCGGCGATGGCCAGCCGGGTCAGCGGAGCCCGGGTCAGGTCCAGCGGGGTGGCCCGGTCGGCTTCCATGAGCTCCCGCAGGGCGGTTTCCCGCGCGGCCGGGCCGAGGTCGCGCCAGTCGTGGTGGACGACCGGCAGGGTCGCGGTGCGATCGACCACCTGCACCGGCTCTTCCACGCCGGTCCAGACGAGCCGGGTGCGCAGCACCGGCGTGCGGTCGACCACCCGCTGCCAGGCCGCGGCGAGGCCCGCGGGGTCGGCGACGCCGGCGAGGCGCACGCGGACCTGTTCGAAGTAGGCCGGGGAGCCGCCGTCGAGCAGGGTGTGGAACACCATGCCGGCCTGCAGCGGGGTGAGCGGGTAGATGTCCTCGACCGCGCGCCCGTCGCCGGCCACGGCGTCCACTTCGGACTGGCTCAGCCGGGCGAGCGGGAAGTCGGACGGCGTGCGGCCGCCGGCGTCCGGGGCGGCGCAGTGCGCGACGATCTCGCGCAGTGCCGCCGCGACCTGCTCGGCGAGCCCGCGCACGGTGTCTTCCCGGTGCACCTGGGGCGAGTAGGTCCAGGCGAGTTCGAGCCGGCCGTCGTCGACGATGCCGACGACGTCGAGCAGGGCGCCGCGCGGCCGCTCGGGGGCGGCGTCGGGACCGAGGTCGCCGCCCCACCCGCGGTACAGCCCGCCGGCTTCGCCGCCACCGCTCCACTGCCCGTGGTAGTTCAGCGAAATCTGCGGCACCGGGGCGTCGCGCAGGGCCAGCGAGCCGTAACCGAGGCCCTTGCCGGGCACCGCCCGCAGCTGTTCCTTGACCGCCTTCAGCGTCGGTCCCCAGTCTTCGGTCGCCGGAAGGGTGAGCGCGACCGGGAACTCGGCGGTGAACCAGCCGACCGTGCGGGAGAGGTCGAGGTCGTCGAAGATCTCTTCGCGGCCGTGTCCTTCCAGAGAGACCAGCACGCGTTCGCGGCCGGTCCAGCGGGCCAGTACGCGGCCGAGTGCGCTGAGCAGGACGTCGTTGACCTGGGTGCGGTAGACCTCCGGGACCTGGCGCAGCAGGGCGTCGGTGGCGGCGGCGTCCAGGTCGACGGTGAAGGTGCGGGCGCTTCCGGCGGTGTTCTCCCCCGCCGCATCCACCGGCAGGCCGGGGTCGACGCCGTCGAGTGCTTCGGTCCAGTACGGCAGTTCGGCGTCGAACGAGTGCCCGGCGAGGCGGTCGGCCCAGCGGAGGTAGCTGACCGGGGCCGGGCCGAGGTCGACCGGCCGGCCGGACACCACCTGGCGGTAGGCGGTTTCCAGGTCTCCGAACAGGATCCGCCACGACACGCCGTCGACCACCAGGTGGTGGACGACCAGCAGCAGCCGCGGCGGCCGCGACTCGGAAGTGATCAGCACGGCGGCGGCGAGCGGGCCGCCTTCGACCCGCAGCGTGGCGCGCGCTTCGGCGGCGACCGCGCTGATGTCCGCAGCGGAAGTGTGCCGGAGCGCCGGGATCTCCGCGTCGGGCGAGAACTCCTGCCGCCACCCGTCCGGGGTGTGGGTGAACCGGGTGCGCAGGGCGTCGTGGCGGGCCAGCACCGCGGCCAGCGCGGTTTCGAGGGCCGGGATCGCCACGTCCGGGTCGAGTTCGGCGAGCGTGGACATGGTGAAGTGGTCGACGGCGCCGGTTTCGAAGAACCACCGCTGGATCGGGGTGAGCGGCGCCGCGCCGGTGAACCCGGCTTCGGGTTCGGCGGGTGCTTCGGTGCCGGCGACGAGGGCCAGCTCGGCGATGTTCTGGTGGCGGAAGACGTCCCGCGAGGTCAGCCGCAGGCCGTGGCGCCGGGCCTGCGAAACGACCTGGATGGACAGGATCGAGTCGCCGCCGAGGGCGAAGAAGTTGTCGTCCACCCCCGGTTCCGGCACGCCGAGGACGTCGGCCCAGATCTCCGCCAGCAGCCGCTCGGTGTCCGTGCGCGGAGCCGTCCGGCCCTCGGCCGGGCCGGGGTGCACGGTGGGCGCGGGCAGAGCGCGGCGGTCCACTTTGCCTTGCGGGGTCAGCGGAATCGCCTCGATCGGGACGAACACCGAGGGCACCAGGTAGTCGGGCAGCGTCTCCTTCAACGCCGTCCGCAGCCACGTCGGATCCGCCGTCGAGACCACGTAGGCCACCAACCGGGCGTGCCCGTCCTCGGACTTGCCGGCCACCACGACAGCCCCGGCGACCTCGGGCAGGCGCGTCAAGGCGGCTTCGACCTCGCCCGGCTCGACCCGGAAGCCCCGGATCTTCACCTGGTCGTCCAGCCGGCCGAGATACTCCAGCTGACCGTCCGACGTCCAGCGCACCCGGTCACCGGTGCGATACATCCGCTCACCGGGCTCGCCGAACGGATTGGCGACAAAGCTCCCCGCCGTCCGCCCCGGGCGGCCCAGGTAGCCGCGGACCAGCTGCGCCCCGGCCAGGAACAGCTCACCCGGCACCCCGGCGGGCACCAGCCGCAGATTCTCATCGAGGACGTAGGCGCGGGTGTTGGCCAGCGGCCGCCCCAAGACCGGCCGGTCGTGCTCGCCCACCCGGCACGAGATGGCGTCCACTGTGTACTCGGTCGGGCCGTAGAAGTTGTGCGCCACGGTCGTTTCCGCAGCCGCCAGCTCACGCCAGAGCGTTTCGTCCAGGGCCTCGCCACCCAGCATCAGGACCTTCGGCCGGTGCCGCGAATCCGACAGCAGCCCCGCGGGCAGCAACCTGCGCAGGTACGTCGGAGTGAGGTCCAGGAAATCGATCCGGCGCTCGGCGATGTAATCGACCAACGCCTCCGGGTCGAGCCGGACGTCCTCGCCGATCAGGTGCAGCTCGTGGCCGTCGGCCATCAGCACCGGACCTTCCAGCGACGTGTCGAACGACAACGTCGCCGTCAACGCCACCCGCAACCGCTGCCCCGGCGGGGCGAAGTCGTTGCGGTGGTTGACCAACAGGTTCGTCAAGTTCCGGTACGGGACCGCCACGCCCTTCGGGCGACCGGTCGACCCCGAGGTGTAGATGACGTAAGCCGTGTTCTCCGGCCGCAACGGCGCGATCCGGTCCGCGTCGGTGAGATCCGCGTCGGAGTGCTCCCCCGGCTCCATTTCGGACGGTCCGAGGACCAGGCTCGCCCCGGCGTCCCGCAGCAGCAGCTCTTTCCGGTCGGCGGGCAACGCCGGGTCGATCGGCAGGTACACCGCACCGGCCTTCAGCACCGCCAGGAAGCCGACGATCGCGTCGGCCGTGCGCGGAAGCGCGAGCGCCACCACCCGCTCCGGACCCGCACCCTGCGCAACCAGGTGCCGGGCCAGGCGGTTGGCGCGAGCATTCAGCTCCGCGAAGGTCAGCTCGGTGTCCCCGGCGACCAGCGCGGTCACGTCCGGAGTGTGCCGGGCCTGCGCCTCGAACAGCTCGGCGACGGTCACCGCGGGCACGTCCAGCGCGGTGTCGTTCCACGTCTCGGTCACCAGTTCGCGCTCGGCCGCGGGCAGCAGCGGCAGCGCGTCGACCGGCCGGTCCGGCTCGGCCGCGACGGCGGTGAGCAGCATCGTGAGGTGTTCGGCGAAGCGCCGCATCGTCGCCGCGTCGAAGAGGTCGGTGTTGTAGTTCAGCTGGCCGCGCAGGCCGCTCGCGTGCTCCTCGAACTCGATGCCCAGGTCGAACTCGGCGGTGGTCATCGGCAGCTCGAGCTCGCTCGCGGTGAGGCCGGCGAGGGCGGGCAGGCCGGTGCCGATGTTCTGCAGGGTCACCAGCACCTCGAACAGCGGGGTGCGGCTCGGGTCCCGTTCCGGGCTGAGCTCGTCGACGATCCGCTCGAACGGCACCTCCTGGTGGGCGAACGCGTCGAGGACCGTCCGGCGGACGGTGCCGAGCAGCTCGCCGAACCCCTGGCGCCCGTCGACGCGCGACCGCAGCACGACGGTGTTGACGAAGAGGCCGACGAGGTTCTGCACCTCCGGGTGGTCCCGCCCGGAGGTCACCGTGCCGACGACCACGTCGTCCTGGCCCGACCAGCGCCGCAGCACCAGCTGGCAGGCCGCGACCAGCGCCGTGAACAGGGTGGTGCCGGAGTCGCGGCACAGCCGGTGCAGCCCGGCGAGGGCCTCGGCGCCGAGGGTGAACCCGAGTTCGGCGCCGTTCGCCGTCCGGGTCGCCGGCCGGGGGCGGTCGGTCGGCAGGTCCAGCGGGCGCAGGCCGTCGAGTTCACGCCGCCAGAAGCCGAGCTGGTCGTCGAGGAAGGCACCGGTCAGCCGGGTGCGCTGCCACGCGGCGAAGTCCGCGTACTGGACGGGCAGTGCGGGCAGTTCGGCGTTCTCGTCGCCGTAGAGGGTGACCAGCTCACCGGCGAGCACACCCATCGACCAGCCGTCGGTGATGATGTGGTGCAGCGCGAGCACGAGCGCGTGGTCGTCCGGCGCCACGCGGACCAGCCGCGCCCGCAGCAACGGCCCCTCGGCCAGGTCGAACGGCCGGGCGAGGTCCTCGGCCAGCAGCCGCCGCAGGTCCTCCTCCGCTTCTGCGCCGGCGAGCTCGGTGACCGGCAGGGCGAGCGGCCAGGGCGGCCCGACGACCTGGCGGGGCCGTCCGTCGACGGCCGGGAACGTGGTGCGCAGCGACTCGTGCCGGGCGATCAGCGCGGTGAGCGCCCGGGCGAGGGCGTCGGGCCGCAGGTCCCCGCGCAGCCGCACGCCGAAGACCGTGACGTGCTCGGGGTTGTCCGGGACGAAGTCGTCGAGGAACCACAACCGCTGCTGGGCGAAGGACAGCGGCAGTTCGCCGTCGCGGTCCGCTCGCGTGATCGCCGCGGTGGGCGGCGTGGCGGACGCGGCGGGCAGTACGGCCGCCAGGCCCGCGACCGTCGGGTGGTCGAACACCGTCCGCGGCGACACGTCGACGCCGAAGGCCTCGCGCAGCGCGGACGTGAACCGGATGCTGAGGATGGAATCCCCGCCGAGGGTGAAGAAGTTGCCGTCGGCTCCGACGCGCTCCAGGCCGAGCGTCCTGGCCAGGACCGTCGCGACCGTGCGTTCGGTTTCGGTGCGGGGTTCGACGAAGTTCTCGGGGTCCGTCGCGGCCGGCGCCGGCAGGGCCCGCTGGTCCAGCTTCCCGTTGCGGGTCAAGGGCAGTTCGCCGAGCGTGACGAAGGCCGAGGGGACCATGTAGTCCGGCAGCGACCGGCCCAGGTGTTCGCGCAGCCGTGCCGCGCTCGGCGGGGCGTCCGGCGTCGCCGGGACGACGTAGGCGACCAGCCGCTTGCGGCCGGGTTCGTCCTCGCGGGCCAGCACCGCCGCCGAGCCGACGTCGGCCAGGGCGAGCAGGGTGGCCTCGATCTCGCCCGGTTCGATGCGGAAGCCGCGGATCTTCACCTGGTGGTCGGCGCGGCCGTGGTACCGCAGGGCGCCGCCGCGGGTGCGGGACACCCGGTCGCCGGACCGGTACATGCGGGACCCGGGTGCGCCGAAGGGGTCGGCGACGAACCGGGCGGCGGACAGGCCGGGGCGGCCCAGGTAGCCGCGGGCCAGGCCGTCGCCGGCTACGTAGAGCTCGCCGGGCACCCCGGCCGGGACCGGGTTGAGGTCGGCGTCGAGGACGTACCCGCGCAGGTCGGGCAGCGCGGTGCCGATGATGCCCGGACTGTCCGTATCGGACACCAGGTCGTGGTGGGTGACGTGCACGGTGGTTTCGGTGATGCCGTACATGTTCACCAGGCGCGGCGTGCGGTCGCCGTGGCGGGCGAACCAGCCGGTCAGCCGCCGCGTGTCGAGGGCCTCGCCGCCGAAGACGACGTACCGCAGGGCGAGCCGGGCCCCGGTCTCGGGATCGTCCTCGTCGGCCCGGGCGAGCTGGTAGAACGCCGACGGCGTCTGGTTGAGCACGGTGACGCCTTCGTCGGCCAGCAGGCGGAGGAACTCCCGCGGCGAGCGGGAGACGCCGTGCGGCACGACGACGAGCCGGCCGCCGTGCAGCAGCGGGCCCCAGATCTCCCAGACGGAGAAGTCGAACGCGTAGGAGTGGAACAGCGTCCAGACGTCGTCGGTGCCGAAGCCGAATCGGGCGTCGGTGGCGGCGAACAGGCGGGTGACGTTGCGGTGCGGGATCACCACGCCCTTGGGCACCCCGGTCGAACCGGAGGTGTAGATGACGTAGGCGGGGTGGTCCGGGGTGCAGCGCACCGGCGGGTCGGTGTCGGGACCCGAGTCCACCTCGACGTCTTCGGGCCCGAGGACGGTGACGGGGTCGGTGTCGGCGAGCATCCGGTCGACGCGCGCGGCCGGCGTGGCCGGGTCGATCGGCAGGTACGCGGCCCCGGCCTTGAGCACGGCGAGGATCGCGACGACCTGCGCGGCCGAGCGCGGCAGGCGCAGGGCGACGAACCGCTCGGGCCCCGCGCCGAGCGCGATCAGCCGGTGCGCCAGGCGGTTCGCCCGCGCGTCGAGCCCGGCGTAGGTCAGGTGGGTGCCGCCGTCGGTGAGCGCGACGGCGCCGGGGTTCGCCGCCACCCGGGCGGCGAACAGCTCGGTGATCGTCGGCGCGGGCAGCGGAACGGGCTCGTCCGCCACCAGCTGCGCGCGGTCTCCGGCCGACAGCCACGGCAGCCGGGCGATCGGGCGGTCCGGGTCCTCGGCGAGGCCCAGCAGCAGGGTCTCCAGGCGGGCCACCAGCGCGGCCGCGGTCTCCTCGTCGAACAGCGCCGGGTCGGTGCAGAGCTCGAGGCCCAGGCGACGGTCGACGTAGGCGCGGAGGGTGACCGGGAAGGTGGTGGCGTCGAGGGCGGTGACCTCGCGCAGGGTCACCCCGGCCCGCGCGGCGGCGTTCTCGTCGAACGGGTAGTTCTCGAACGCGACCATGCTGTCGAACAGGTTCTCCGCCGGCGGGACATCGCTGAGGGTGCGCAGCTTCCCGAGCGCGAGGAAGTCGTACCGCCGGGCCTGGTTCTGCTCGTCCTGCAGCCGCCGCAGCCAGGCGAGCACCGGTTCGCCGCGGTCGATCCGCGTCCGCGTCGGGATGGTGTTGATGAACATCCCGACCATGGATTCCACGCCCGGCAGGTCGTCGGGGCGGCCGGAGACAGTGGTGCCGAACACGACGTCGGACTCGCCGCTGTGGTGGGCCAGCAGCAGCGCCCACGCGCCCTGCACGAGGGTGTTGACGGTCAGGCCGTGGTGCCCGGCCACCTCCCGCAGCCGCGCGGTGTCCTCCGTGGACAAGGCGGCCCGGGTGGTCCGCGAGGAGCTCGTGCGGTGCGCGCTCGCCGGGGACCGGTCCCAGGGCAGCGGGGTCGGGGCGGCGAAGCCGGACAGCACCGCGCGCCAGTGCTCCTCGGCCGCCGTGCCGTCCTGCGCGGCCAGCCAGCCGAGGTAGTCGCGGAACGGCCGGTGGGCCGGCACCCGGGGCGCGCGGTGCTCGGTGAGGGCGGCGTACTGCTCGCACACCTCGGTGAACAGCTGCGCCAGGCTCCAGCCGTCGAGCACGATGTGGTGGAAGGTCCACACCAGCAGCACCCGGTCGGGGGTCAGCGCCACGACGGCCAGCCGCGTCAGCGGGGCGGTGGTCAGGCCCACCCCGGCGGCGGCGTCTTCGGCCGAAAGCCGTTCCAGCCGCGCGTTCCGCTCGGCCTCCGGCAGCTCGCGCCAGTCGTGCTGCGTGATCGGCAGGGCGGCCCGGCGCTGCACCACCTGCAGGGGCTCTTCGACGCCGTCCCAGACCAGCCGCGTGCGCAGGACCGGGGTCCGGTCGGCGACCTGCTGCCAGGCCAGCGCGAACGCGGCGGGGTCGCGGACACCGTCCAGGAGCATCCGGGCCTGGTCGACGTAGGCGCCGGCGGCGGGATCGAGCAGGGTGTGGACGGGATCGAGCAGGGTGTGGAACAGCATGCCCGCCTGCAACGGGGTCAGCGGGTAGACGTCCTCGACCTCGCGACCGTCGCCCACCAGCCTGTCTACAGTGGACTGGTCGAGCCGGGCGAGCGGGAAGTCCGACGGGGTGCGCCCGCCGCTGCCGGGCAGCGCGCAGTGCGCGACGATCTCCCGCAGGCCCGCCAGCATCGCCTCGGCCAGCTCCCGGACCGTCTCGGAGTCGTTGACCTGGTCGGAGTAGGACCAGGTCAACGACAGCTCGCCGGACTCGACGACGCCGACGACGTCCAGCTGGTGGGTGCTTGCTTCTTCGGGGGCGATCTCCGAACCGGGGCTGTCGTGCCGGCCGCGGAACAGGCCGTCGCCACCGGACCCGGCGTCCCAGCGGCCGTGGTAGTTGAAGCAGATCTGCGGCAGCGGGAACGCCTGCAGGGCGTGGCCCCGCGCACCGGGCTCGCCGAGGTGGCGCAGGGCCTCGTAGCTCAGGCCCCGGCGCGGGACGGCCCGCAGCTGCTCCTTGACCGCCTTGAGGGTCGCCCCCCAGTCCCGCGACGGCGGCAGGTCGAGCGCCACCGGGAACTGCGTGGTGAACCAGCCGACCGTGCGGGAGAGGTCGACGCCGTCGAGGACGTCCTCGCGGCCGTGCCCCTCCAGCGCGATCAGGACGCCGTCCTGGCCCGTCCGGTCCGCCAGTGCCCGCCCGAGCGCGCTCAGCAGCACGTCGTTGACCTGGGTCCGGTAGGCGGCGGGGACGCGGTGCAGCAGCGCGTCGGTGTCTTCGGCGCCGAGGGTGACGGTCAGCTGTGACAACCGGGGCTTCGCCCCGGGCCGGGGGCTTCGCCACCCGGACCCCCGAAAAGCGGGCGTGCGGGTGGAGCCGGTGGTCCCGGCGCCCGCGTGGTCGGCGGGCAGCGCCGCCGGCACCCGGCCGGCCACCTGCGTCCAGTGCTCGAGGTCGTCGTCGAATCCCCCGTCGCGGACGTGCTGCTCCAGCAGGTGCGCCCACTGGGTGAACGCCGTGGCCGTGGCCGGGAGCCGGATTTCCGCCCCGGCGGCGGCCTGGCGGTAGGCGGTTTCGAGGTCGCCGAGCAGCAGCCGCAGCGACACCCCGTCGGCCACGAGGTGGTGCACGGCCAGGAACAGCAGCGGCGGCAGGGTGCCGCGGACGAGCAGCACCGCGCCGGCGAGGGTGCCGGTGGCCAGGTCCAGCCCGGCACGCACCTGGGCGGCCGCGGCCTCGATGCCGGCGCGCTGCCCGGCCTCGCCGAGCGAGGACAGGTCCCGGATCCGCAGCACCCCGGTCGGCGCGGCGGGCGTGACCTCCTGCCGCCACTGCCCGTCGACGGTGAAGAACCGGGTCCGGAGGGCTTCGTGGTGGGCGACGACCGCGTCGACGGCGGTCCGCAGCGCCTGCCGGTCGACGTCGGCGGGCAGCTCCAGCAGCTGCGACATGGTGAAGTGGTTCAGCGGCCCGTGGGTGGCGAAGAACCAGTGCTGGATCGGGGTCAGCGGCGCGGGCCCGGCGACCGGCACCGCGGCCGGGGCGGGTGCCGCGGTGGCCTGCGCGGCGGTCGCGAGGCCGGCGATGGTCTGGTGCAGGAAGATGTCGCGCGAGGTGAGCCGCAGGCCGGCCTGGCGGGCTTGGGCGACCACCTGGATGGACAGGATCGAGTCGCCGCCGAGGCCGAAGAAGTTGTCCTCCACGCCGATGCGGTCGGTGCCGAGCACGGCGGACCAGATGGCCACCAGCTGGTGTTCGACGGCGGTGCGCGCGGGCACGTAGGCCTGGCCGCCGTCCGCCGGGGCGCTGGGCTCCGGGAGCGCCTTGCGGTCGACCTTCCCGTTGGCGCTCAACGGAAGCGCGTCGAGCGTCACGAACGCCGAGGGCACCATGTAGTCGGGCAGGTCCCGCTGCAGCCACGCCCGCAGGTCCGGCTTGCCGGTGGTGACGACGTAGGCAACAAGCCGCCGGTCCCGGGCGACGACCACGGCTTCGGTGACCTCCGGGTGTGCGGCCAAGGCCGTCTCGATCTCGCCCGGCTCGATCCGGAAACCGCGGATCTTCACCTGATCATCGGCCCGGCCGACGAACTCCAGCACCCCGTCCCCGGACCAACGGACGACGTCACCGGTGCGGTACATCCGCTCCCCCGGCACCCCGAACGGGTTGGGCACGAACCGTTCCGCCGTCAACCCGGCCCGGCCGAGGTACCCACGGGACACCCCCGCACCGGCGATGAACAACTCGCCCGCCACCCCCGGCGGGACCGGCCGCAACCCCTCGTCCAGGACATAGGCGGCCATGTTGTCCAACGGGCGACCGATCGGCATCGCGTCCGGAACCGCGTCATCGGGGGCAAGGAAATACCGGCTCGCGAACGTCGTCGTCTCGGTCGGCCCGTAACCGTCCACGACGGTCAGGCCGGGACAAGCCTCCCGCACCTGCCGGACCGCGGCGGCAGGCACGACGTCGCCGCCCGTCCACACCTCCAGGACCCCGCGCAGGCAGGCGGGATCCACCTGCGCCAGCAACCGGAACAGCCCGGCGGTCAGCCACAGTGCCCGCACTCCCCGCTGCGTGACGGCGTCACGCACCACCTCGGCATCCACATCACCCGGCGGCGCGACCACCACATGGCCGCCGTTGAGCAACGGCACCCACACCTCATACGTCGAAGCGTCGAACGCCTGCGGCGAATGCAGCAACACCGTCCGGTGCGCCGCACCCGCGAACGACCGATCCGAAGCCAGGGCCACGATGTCGCGATGGGTCACCGCGACGCCCTTCGGCGTCCCGGTCGAACCCGACGTGTACATCACGTAGGCCAGATTCCCGGGCCGCACCACGACGGGCGCACCCTCCGGACCGGTCTCGCCCACCCGGGCCACCGGTCCACTGTGGATGTCCGAACAGGACCGATCGGCGATGACCACGGAGACACCCGCTTCGGCCAGGACCAGCCGCATCCGGCTCTCCGGCGCGCGCAGGTCCACCGGCACATACGCCGCCCCCGCCTTCAACACCGCCAGCTCGGCCACGACGACGTCGGCGGAGCGCTCCAGCAGCACCCCGACCCGGTCCTCCACACCCACGCCCAGCTCGGCCAATCGGGACGCCAGCCCGTCCGCGCGGGCATCCAGCTCCGCATAGGTCAGATCGTCGACCGCAAGCGAGTCCGGGGTCCGGCGGACCTGGTCGGCGAACCGGCTGACGACGGTGGCCTCGGCCACCGGGTACGCCGTGTCGTTGAACGCCCGCAACACGCGCTCGCGATCGCCGTCGGTGAGCAGATCCAGGTCGCCGACCGGGCGCTGCGCCCCGGCGGCGATCGCGGTGAGCAGCACGGTGAGATGTTCGGCCAGCGCGGCGACGGTCCGCGCGTCGAACAGGTCGGTGTTGTACTCCAGCGATCCCTCGAGCGCGGCCGCGGCCGGCTGGAACTCGACGGTGAGGTCGAACGTGGCCGCCCGGCGGGTCACCTCGACCGGTTCGGCCGTCAGCCCGGCGAAGTCCGGCTGCCCGCCCTGGCCGCCCTGCAGCAGCACCATCACGTCGAACAGCGGGTTGCGGCTGGGGTCGCGGTCGACCCGCAGCGCTTCGACCAGTTTCTCGAACGGGGTTTCGGCGTGGTCGAAAGCCTCCAGCACGGTCGTGCGGACCGCGTCCAGGAACGTCCCGAACGGCTCCGCACGACCCACAGTGGACCGGATGACGACGGTGTCGACGAAGAAGCCGACCGTCCGCTGCAGTTCGGGCCGGTTCCGGCCGGAGACCACGCTGCCCACCGCGACATCGGTGCGGCCGGTGTAGCGGGCGAAGAGCACCTGGCAGGCGGCGAGCAGCACGGTGTACAGCGTGGTGTCGTGGACCCGGGCCAGCTCGGCCAGCCCGGACGCGACCTCGGCCGGGACGCGGAAGCGGTGCACGGCACCCGCGGTCGTGCGCACGGCCGGCCGGGGCCGGTCGGTCGGCAGGTCGAGTGGCTCGACCCCGGCCAGCTGGGTGGTCCAGTAGGCGAGGTGCCGGTCGAGAGCGGGCCCGGCGAGCCGGTTCCGCTGCCACACGGCGAAGTCGGCGTACTGGACCGCCGGTTCGGGGAGGTTCGCGGGCTCGCCGCGGACGGCGGCCGCGTAGAGCGCACCGAGCTCGCCGACCAGGATGCCCATCGAGGCGCCGTCGGTGACGATGTGGTGGGCGGTGAGCAGCAGGACGTGGTCCTCCTCGGCGACCCGCACCAGCAGCACCCGCACCAGCGGCCCGCGGCGCAGGTCGAACGACCGGCCGTACTCCGCGCCCAACACCGCGTCGAGGTCGGCCTCCTCGGTGGTCAGGTCGACCGTCCGCACCGGGATCTCCGGCGTGTCGTGGATGACCTGCACCGGGCTGCCGCCGGTGTCGTCGATGGTGGTGCGCAGGGCTTCGTGGCGGGCCACCAGCTGCTCCAGCGCGCCGGTGAGCACGCCGGTGTCGAGCGGCCCGGTCAGCCGCAGCGCCACCGCGCTGTTGTACTCCGCGTCCCCGGGCCGGAACTCGTCGAGGAACCACAGCCGCTGCTGGGCGAACGACAGCGGCAGGGCGCCTTCCCGCGGCGCCCGGCCGATGACGTCGGACCGCTCCGCCCGCCCGGCCAGCCGGCGCTTGAGCGTCTCCCGCAGCTCCGCGGGCAGCGCGTCGATGCGGCTCTTCCTCGAGGTGGTCATCGCTTTTCGTTCCTCACAGCTGGAGTCGGGAGTGGTCCGGGGACGCGGTCAGGAGGCCCGGCGCCGCCGGGCGACGCGGCCGCCGGCCTGCATGGCGCTGACCGTGCCGGTGGCCGGGTCGGTCAGGAAGCGGCCGCCGATGATGCGGCGGCCGGTGGCGGGTTCGCGCACCGAGAACGACCCGTCGCGCAGCAGGGCCAGCTCCGGGTAGACCTCGCCGTCGACGACGAGGACGGCGCCGTCCGCGCGGACGTCGACCTGGTACTCGAGGTCGCCGTTGGTGTAGTGGCCCGAGAGGTCGGTGGCCGGGCGGGCGGCGCGGTCGAGGCCGCCGGGCAGCTCGTAGTCGCCGACCGGCAGGCCTTCGGCGCGCAGGGCGGCGACCAGGTCGACCCACAGCGCCGAGCCGGTGCTCCCGTTGGTGGTGAGCGCGACGATCCGGCCGTGCCCGGGGTCCACCCGCAGGTGGCAGGAAGTGCCGTCCGCGGTGCCGTCGTGCCCCACCCAGTGACATCCGAGGCTCCGCCTCGGGCCGGGGGCTCCGCCACCCGGAGCCCCCGAAAGACGGCAGTGACATCCGAGGCTCCGCCTCGGGCCGGGGGCTCCGCCACCCGGAGCCCCCGAAAGACGGCAGTCTGCGTCCGCCCCCCGGTAGCCCGCCAAGCCGAGCCCCCACGTGTCGGCCAGCCCGAACGGCTCCGCGCCCGGGACCGGACGGTGCATCAGCTCGGCCAGGTCGGCCGGCAGGGGTCCGTCGCCGCCGCAGAACATGCGGCCGAAGGCGGCGAGGTCCTCGGCGCTGAGGGCGAGCGCCCCGGTCGCGGCCTCGGCGGCGGTCACGGTCTGCGCGACCGGCCGGGCGCGGCCGGTCGCGGCGTGCACGGCGTGCCCGCTGACGTGGCCGCCGGGGCGGCGCCGCGCACCCGGCTCCACGACGAACGCGCTGTCGATGCCGAGTTCGCGGAGCAGGAGCGACTCCACCGCCTCCCACCAGCTCATCCCGGTGATGGCCTCGACCACGTACCCGGCGAGCACGTACCCGACGTTGGAGTAGGAGAAGCCTTGCCCGGGCGGCTGGACGAGCCCGGCGTCGCGGCACACCCGCAGGTACCGGCGAGCCGAGCCGGCCTCCTCGGCGGCGGCGCCGAGCCCGGCGGGCAGCCCGCCGGTGTGGCTCAGGACCTGCCCGACGGTGGGCAGGCCGACCTGGGGGCCGAGACCGTCCAGGTGCTCGCCGAGCGGGTCGTCCGGGTCCAGGTCGCCGTCGGCGACGAGCAGCATCGCCACTGCCGCGGTGAACGCCTTCGTGATGGAACCGACCGGGAACTTCGCCTCGGCGGTGATCTCGCCGGCCGTGACCGACTCGGTCCGGCCGCCGTCGGTGACGACCAGCTGGGCGGCCGGGACGCCGTGCTTGTGGGCGAGGCCGGCGAGCAGCCGCTGCAGCCGGCTGTCCGCCTTGGCGAGCGGAACCCGCAGGGAGGACTGGGAAAGCGTCGATGGTGAGGGCATGAGGTGGGGACCTTCCGCGTCGGTTCAAGGGGGACGGCAGGGGCGGCGGCTCAGCCGTCGGCGGCCATCTGCCGCTGCAGGCTCAGCGGCCGCATGTCGGTCCACACCTCGTCGACGTGGTCCATGCACTCCTGGCGGCCGCCGCGGAAGCCGTCGGCGCGCCAGCCGGCGGGTACCTCGTTGGCCACCGGCCACAGCGAGTACTGGCCCTCGTCGTTGACCAGCACCTGGAATTCGGCGTCGTCCTGCATGAGATCTTCCTTTCCTGTCAACGGTTGTTCAGTGGTCTTGGCCGGCCGCGAGCCGCTCGAGGTCCTGCAGGACCCGTTCTTCGACGAGCTCCGCCAGTGCCAGCACGGTGCCCGCGGTGAGCACGTCCTTGGGGGTGATTTCGACGTCGAAGGCGGACTTCGTCATGGACGTGATCCGCAGGCTGCGCAGCGAATCGCCGCCGAGGGCGAAGAAGTTGTCCTCGACGCCGACCCGGTCGAGGTCCAGTGCCTCGGCCCAGATGGCCGCGAGGACCTCTTCCGTCTCGGTTTCCGGCGCCGCGTACCCGGCGCTCTCCGCCGGCGCGGCCGGGGCGGGCAGGGCTCGCCGGTCCAGCTTCCCGTTGGCCGTCAGGGGAAGCGCGTCGAGCCGGACGAACGCGGCGGGCACGAAGTGGGCCGGCAGTGCGGCGGCGACGTGCTCCCGCAGCCCGGTTTCTTCCCCCACGACATAGGCGATCAGCCGTTGCCCGTCCGCGACGACGGCGGCGTCGCGAACGCCCGGGTGCTTGCGCAGCACCGCCACGATTTCGCCGGGCTCGATCCGGAAGCCGCGGATCTTGACCTGGTCGTCGGCGCGGCCGAGGAACTCCAGCGTGCCGTCGGCGCGCCACCGCGCCAGGTCGCCGGTGCGGTACATCCGCTCCCCCGGCGCCCCGAACGGATCGGCGAGGAACCGCGAGGCGGTGAGCCCCGGCCGGTCGAGGTACCCGCGGGCGAGCCCGGCGCCGGAGACGTACAGCTCTCCCGGGACGCCGATCGGCACCGGCCGCAGCGCGGCGTCGAGGAGGCGGACGCGGGTGTTGCGGATCGGGCGGCCGATCGGCGGGGTCGCCCCCGGTTCCAGGGGGTCGCTCCAGGTCGCCACCACGGTGGTTTCCGTCGGCCCGTAGGCGTTGATCATCCGGCGGCCGGGCGCCCAGCGGGCCACCAGGTCGGCCGGACAGGCTTCGCCACCGACCACCAGGGTGCGGAACGCGGGGAGGTCGACGTCCGGCACGCTCGCCATCGCCACCGGCGGGATCAGCGCGTGCGTGACGCCTTCCTCGCGCAGCACGGCGGCGAGGTGGTCGCCGAGCAGCGGCCCGGGCGGCGGCACGACCAGCGCGGCCCCGGCGGGCAGCGCCATGCACAGTTCCAGCACCGAAGCGTCGAAACTCGGCGAGGAGAACTGCAGCACGCGGTCGCCCGGCCGGACGTCGAAGTGCGCGATCTCGGCGCCCGCGAAGCTCGCCAAGCCGGCGTGCGTGACGACGACGCCCTTGGGCGTGCCGGTCGAGCCCGAGGTGTAGATGACGTACGCGGGTGCGGTCGGCGGCACCGAGCGGCCCAACGGGGCAGCCGGGCCGTGGGCTTCCGAGCCGTCGAGGACGAGCACGTCGTCCACCGGCGGCGGTGTTCCCGGCCGGGTCACCACGACGACCGGTTTCGCGTCGGCGAGCATGAACGCGATCCGCTCGGCGGGGTAGTCCGGGTCGACCGGCAGGTAGGCGGCACCGGTCTTGAGCACGGCCAGCTGCGCGACGACGATCTCCACCGACCGCCCCAGGGCGAGCGCGACGATCCGCTCCGGCCCGGCGCCGCGCGCGGCCAGGAGCCGGGCCAGCCGGTCGGCACGCGCATCGAGTTCGGCGAAGGTCAGCCGTTCGTCCCGCGACACCACTGCCACGGCGTCGGGCGTGCGGGCCGCCTGGGCCTCGATCAGCTCGGTGAGGGTGACCGGCGGGACCTCGTGGCGGGTGTCGTTGAACGCCACGAGCACCTGCTCGCGTTCGGCCGCGCCGACCACATCCAGGTCCCGCAGCGGCCGGGCCGGGTCTTCGGCGATCGCGGTCAGGAGGTGTTCGAGCCGCCCGGCCAGCCGCTCGACGGTGGCCGCGTCGAACAGCGCCGGGTCGTAGCCGAGGCCGAGCGAGAGGCGCGGGCCGGGCGCGGCCACGACGCTGAGCGGGTAGTTGGTGGTCTCCATCGCCTGGAGTTCGCGCAGCCGCACGCCGTGCGCGGCAGCGCCGCCCACGTCATCCGCGGTGACCGGGTAGTTCTCGAACACCACGAGGCTGTCGAACAGGTTCCGGCCGCCCTCGACGCCGCTCCAGGCCTGCACGTCGGTCAGCGGGACGTGCTCGAACCGGCGCGATTCGGCCTGGGCGGTCTGCAGGCCGCGCAGCCAGCCGGCGACCGGCGCCGCCGGGTCGGCGGTGACCCGCACGGGCAGGGTGTTGATGAAGATGCCGGTGATGTCGTCGACGCCGGCCAGCCCGGCCGGGCGGCCGGACACGGTGGCGCCGAAGCAGACGTCGTCCTCACCGCTGTGCCGGGCCAGCAGGAGCGCCCAGGCGCCCTGCACCACGGCGTTCAGGGTGAGCCGCTCGCGCCGGGCGAACGCCGCGAGCCGGCGGGTCGCCGCCTCGTCGAGGTCCCGGCCGACCCACGTCGACGAGCTCGAGGCGTGGGCGGTGGCGGGCACCCGGTCGTAGGGCAGCGGGGTCGGCTCGGTGACGTCGGCGAGCTCGCGGCGCCAGTACTCTTCGGCGCCCTCGGCGGTCTGGCCGGTCAGCCAGGTGACGTAGTCCCCGAACGGACGGCGGTGCGGCAGGGCCGGCGTGGTCCCGTCACGCAGGGCCGCGTAGGCGGTGCAGACGTCGGCCAGCACCTGGAAGACGCTCCAGCCGTCGAGCAGGACGTGGTGGAAGGTCCAGACGAGCTGGACGGCGTCGCCGGGCAGCCGGGCCAGTGCGACCCGCAGCAGCGGGGCCGCCGCCAGGTCGAACGGCCGGGCGCGGTCCTCGGCGAGCAGTTCGCGCAGGGCGTCCTCGCGGTCGCGGTCCCGCCAGTCGAGCTCGGTGACCGGCACCCGCGCGTCGCGGTGGACCACCAGCAGCGGCTCGGGGACGTCCTCCCAGACGACGCTGCCGCGCAGGACCGGCGTGCGGTCGACGACGTGCTGCCACGCCTCGGCCAGGTACCGCGGCTCGGCCACGCCGTCCAGGACCGCGGTGACCTGTTCGAAGTAGACGCCCTGCGATTCCTGGGAAAGCCCGTGGAAGACCATGCCCGCCTGCATCGGCGTGAGCGGGTGGAGGTCGGCGACCCCGCGGCCGTCGCCGGCGATCCGGTCCACCTGCCGCTGGTCCAGTCCGCACAGCGGGAAGTCGCTCGGCGTGCGGCCGCCGGCGCCGGGCTCGGCGCAGTGCGCGACGGCTTCGCCCAGCGCGGCCACCAGGTCCGCGGCCAGCTTCTCCACCGTGGCGGCGGTGTGCGTGTCGCGCGAGTAGTACCAGGTCAGTTCCAGGCTCTCCCGGTCCACCCGGCCGACGACGTCGAGCAGGTGCGCCCGGCCCGCGCCGTCGCCGACCGAAGAGTCGAGGCTGCCGGCCGCGCCGTCGAGGCGGCCCAGGTAGTTGAAGCTGATCTCGGGCGCCAGCGCGGGCGCGGTCCCGGTCAGGTACTTCAGCGCTCCGAAGCCCACACCGCGCCGGGGCACCGCGCGCAGCTGCTCCTTCACCGACTTGAGCAGGGCGCGCCAGTCTTCGTCGATCCGCAGCGCGACCGGGTACAGCGAGGTGAACCAGCCGACCGTGCGGGAGAGGTCGACGTCGTCGAACAGGTCCTCCCGGCCGTGGCCCTCCAGGTCGATCAGCACGCCGTCGCGGCCGGTCCAGCGGGCCAGCACCCGGCCCAGCGCGGCCAGCAGCACGTCGTTGACCTGCGTCCGGTAGACGCCGGGGACGTCCTGCAGCAGCGCCCGGGTGAGCTCGGCGTCCAGGCGCGTGGTGACCGTGCCGGTGCCCCGGTCCCCCGCCGGCGCGTCGACCGGCAGCGCGGGGTCCACGGCGAGCGCGGTGCGCCAGTAGGGCAGTTCGTCGTCGAAGCCGCCGGCCTCGGCGTGCGCGGCGAGGCGGTTGGCCCAGTCGCGGAACGACGTCGTCTTCGGCGGCAGCGGGCCGCCGCGGTAGGCGGTTTCCAGGTCTTCCAGGAGGATCCGCCACGAAACGCCGTCGACGACGAGGTGGTTGACCGTCAGCAGCAGGACGGCGGGTTCGAGGAGCTCGGCGGTGAGCAGCGGCCCGCGGGTCACGTCGATTTCGGCGCCGAGGATCTCCGCCGGTTCGGCCGGGGCGTTTTCCTGGCCGGCGGCGGTGAACCGCATCCGCAGGGCGTCGTGGTGCCCGGTCAGGGTGGCCAGCGCCGCGCGGAGGGTCTCGACGTCGAAGGGCTCGGCCCGCTCGATCCGGACCGACTGCGTGAACCCGGCCGGATCGCCGGAGTCCCCGGCGAAGAACCAGTGCTGGATCGGGGTCAGCGCGGCGGCGCCGGTGACCGGCCCCTGCTCGGCCACGGTCACCGCGGCCGAACCCGCCGCCACGGCCAGCGCGGCGACGGTCTGGTGGGCGAACAGGTCCCGCGGGGTGAGCGCGAGGCCGTGGCGCCGCGCCCGGGAGACGACCTGGATGCTCAGGATCGAGTCGCCGCCGAGCTCGAAGAAGTTGTCCTCGACGCCGACCCCGGGCACGCCGAGCACGTCGGCCCAGACCTCGGCGAGCACGCGCTCGGTGTCCGTGCGCGGCGGCACGTACCCGGTCACCGGTTCCGCGGCGGGCTCCGGCAGCGCCTTGCGGTCGACCTTCCCGTTGGCGCTCAACGGAAGCGCGTCGAGCGTCACGAACGCCGACGGGACCATGTAGTCGGGCAGATCCCGCTGCAGCCACGCCCGCAGGTCCGGCTGCCCGGTCGCGACGACGTAGGCGACCAGCCGCCGGTCCCGAGCGACGACCACTGCCTCGGTGACGTCCGAGTGCGCGGCCAAGGCCGTCTCGATCTCCCCCAGCTCGATCCGGAAACCGCGGATCTTCACCTGATCATCGGCCCGGCCGACGAACTCCAGCACCCCGTCCCCGGACCAGCGGACCACGTCACCGGTGCGGTACATCCGCGCGCCCGGTGCGCCGAAGGGGTTGGCCACGAACCGTTCCGCCGTCAACCCCGGCCGACCGAGGTAGCCGCGGGACACCCCGGCCCCGGCGATGAACAGCTCGCCGGTCACGCCCGGCGGCACCGGCCGCAACCCCTCGTCCAGGACGTAGGCGACCATGTTGTCCAGTGGCCGTCCGATCGGCATCGCGTCCGGCACCACGTCGTCGGGGGCCAGGAAGAACCGGCTCGCGAAGGTGGTGGTCTCGGTGGGGCCGTAGCCGTCGACGACGGTCAGCCCCGGGCAGGCGGCCCGCACCTGCCGGACCGCGGCAGCGGGCACGACGTCGCCACCGGTCCACACCTCACCCACGCCACGCAGGCAGGCGGGGTCTTCCTGGGCCAGCAACCGGAACAGCCCGGCGGTCAGCCACAGCGCACTCACCCCACGGTAGCCGACCACCTCACGCAGCACCTCGGCGTCCACGTCACCCGGCGGCGCGACCACCACATGGCCACCGTTGAGGAGCGGCACCCACACCTCGTACGTCGAGGCATCGAACGCCTGCGGCGAATGCAGCAACACCGTCCGGTGCGCCTCATCCGCGAACGACCGATCCGAAGCCAGGGCCACGATGTCCCGATGAGTCACCGCGACCCCCTTCGGCGTCCCGGTCGAACCCGACGTGTACATCACGTAGGCCAGATTCGCGGGCCGGACGGCGACATCCGGCGCGCCTCCCGGGCCGGTTTCGCCCACCCGCACAATCGATCCATTGTGGATGTCCTGATAGGACTCTTCTGCGATGACCACGGAGACACCCGCTTCGGCCAGGACCAGCCGCATCCGGCTCGCCGGCGCGCGCAGGTCCACCGGCACATACGCCGCCCCCGCCTTCAACACCGCCAGCTCGGCCACGACGACGTCGGCGGAGCGCTCCAGCAGCAGCCCCACCCGGTGTTCGGCCCCGACGCCCAGCTCGGCCAATCGGGACGCCAGCCCGTCGGCGCGGGCATCCAGCTCCGCATAGGTCAGGTCGTCGACCGCCGGAGCGTCCGGAGTCCGGCGGACCTGCTCGGCGAACCGGCCCACCACCGTCGCCTCGGCCACCGGGTGCGCCGTGTCGTTGAACGTCCGCAACACGCGCTCGCGGTCGTCGTCGGTGAGCAGGTCCAGCTCGCCGACCCGCTGCCCGGGATCCGTGGCGATGCGGTCCAGGACGAGGAGCAGCTGCGCGGCCAGCCGGTCGACGGTGGCCCGGTCGAACAGGTCCGGGTCGTGGTCGAACGACACGGTCAGCCGCTCCCCCGGCGTGACGACCACGCTGAGCGGGTAGTTGGTCGGCTGCAGCTCGCCTTCTTCGTGCAGGCCGATGCCGTGCGCCGCGACGGCCTCGGGGTCGAAGGGGTAGTTCTCGAACACCAGGATGCTGTCGAACAGCGTGGTGCCGCCCGCCCAGGTCTGCAGCTGGGCCAGTGACACGAAGTCGAACCGGCGCGAGCGCGCCTGGGCGGTCTGCAGGTCCCGCAGCCAGTCCGCCACGACGAGCCCGTCGTGGACGGTCACCGGCGCGGGCACGGTGTTGATGAACAGCCCCGCCATCGATTCGACGCCGGGCAGGTCGGCGGGCCGCCCGGACACGGTGGTGCCGAAGACGACGCCGGGCTCCCCGCTGTAGCGGGACAGCACGAGGGCCCAGGCGCCCTGGAAGACCGTGTTGAGCGTCAGGCCGGCGCGGCGCGCCAGCTCCCGCAGCCCGCCGGCGGGCGCGGACACCCGGACCGACGCGGCGGACCGCGCGCGGTGCGCCTCGACCGGACGGCGGTCGTAGGGCAGCGGCGTCGGTGTCCTCAGCCCGGCGAGCTGGGCGCGCCAGTGCGTTTCGGCGTCCGCGGTGTCCTGCGCGGCCAGCCAGCGCAGGTACTCGCGGAACGGCGGGCGCCGGCCGGGGACGGCGGCGCCCGCGTACCGGGCGCACACCTCGCCGAACACCTGCGCCGCGCTCCAGCCGTCGAGCAGCACGTGGTGGAACGTCCAGATCAGCAGCACGTCGCCGCCGGGCAGCCGGGCGAACGCCAGCCGCAGCAGCGGGGCGGCCGTCAGGTCGAAGCCCGCGACCCGATCGGCTTCGAGGAACCGCTCCTGCGCGAGGACACGCTCCTGCTCGTCCAGTGCCCGCCAGTCCAGGTGGGTGACCGGGACCGTGACGGCTCGCTCGACGACCTGCACCGGCTCGTCGAGGCCCTCCCAGACGATGCGGGTGCGCAGCACCGGCGTGTCCGCGACGACCTGCTGCCACGCCCGGGCGAGCCGCTCGGGGTCGGTGATGCCGGTCAGCCGCAGGCGCACCTGGTTGAGGTAGGTCCCGGCCGCGCCGTCGACGAGGCTGTGGAAGACCATGCCCGACTGCATCGGGGTGAGCGGGTAGAGGTCCTCGACGTCCCGGCCGGTGCCGACCAACGCGTCTATTGTGGACTGTGCGAAGCGGACCAGGGGGAAGTCCGACGGCGTGCGGCCGCCGGCGTCCGGCCGGGCGCAGTGCCCGACGATCCCGGCGAGGGCTTCGAGGAGCGCGCCGGCGAGCCGGCGCACGGTGGCCTCGGTGTGCACGTGGGCCGAGTAGTGCCAGGTCAGCTCCAGCTCGTCGCCGACGACCGCGCCGACGACGTCGAGCTGGTGCGCGCGGGTCTGCTCGGGGTGCGCGGCGCCGCCCAGGCCGCCGCCGTGGTCGAAGCGGCCCAGGTAGTTGAAGCTGATCCGCGGTTCGAGGCGCGGGGCGGTCCCGGCCAGGTGGCGCAGGGCGCCGTAGCCGATGCCGCGGCGGGGAATCGCGCGCAGCCGTTCCTTCGTCGTCTTCAGTGCTTCGCCCCAGTCCTCGCCGGACGAGGTCAGCTCGACCGGGAAGATCGAGGTGAACCAGCCGACCGTCCGGGACAGGTCGATGCCTCCGAACAGGTCCTCCCGGCCGTGGCCTTCGAGGTCGACCAGGACGCGGTCACGGCCGGTCCAGTCGCCCAGCACGCGGCCGAGCGCGGTCAGCAGGACGTCGTTGACCTGCGTCCGGTACGCCCCCGGCACGTCGTGCAGCACCGCCCGGGTCGCCTCCGCGGGCAGCCGCACGACCACCGAGCGGGCCGAGCCGTACGTGTTGTCGCCCGCCGCGTCGACCGGCAGGGCCGGGTCGGCGTCGATCGCCGCCCAGTGGGCGAGCTCGTCGTCGAAGAAGCCTTCGGCCGTGTGGTGGGCCAGGGTGCGGGCCCAGTCGCGGAAGGACGTCGTCTTGGCCGGGAGCTCGCCGCCGCCGAGGAGGGTTCGCAGGTCTTCCAGGAGGATCCGCCACGAGACGCCGTCGACGACCAGGTGGTGCGCGGCGAGCGTCAGCGTCGTGCCGGACAGCTCGGCGCTCAGCAGCGGCCCGTGCTCGAGGTCGATGGTGGCGCCGAGGACGTCTTGGGCGTCGGGCGCGTGGTAAGCGCCATCGGGGGTGAAGCGCAGCCGCAGGGCGTCGTGGTGCAGCTGGAGGTCGCGAAGCGCGCGAGGCAGCGCCGCGGCGTCCGGCAGGTCGACCGAGACGGTCTGGACGAACTGCTCCGGGTGCACCGGCCGCGGGTCGAGGTACCAGCGCTGCACCGGCGTCAGCGGCAGGTCGCCGGTCACCGGCCCGGCGACGGCCGCGGCGGGTGCGGCCGGGGTGGCCGCGAGGGCGAGGGCGGCGACGGTCGGGTGGTCGAACACCTGGCCCGGCATCAGGTTCAGGCCGGCCCGGCGGGCCCGGGAGACCACCTGGATGGACAGGATCGAGTCGCCGCCGAGCTCGAAGAAGTTGTCGTCGGCGCCGACGCGGTCCACGCGCAGCACCTCGGCCCAGACCCCGGCGAGCAGCCGCTCGGCGTCCGTCGCGGGCTCGCGGTAGCCGAGCCCGGAGACGAAGTCGGGTGCGGGCAGCGCCCGGCGGTCGACCTTCCCGTTTTCGTTGAGCGGCAAGGCCTCCAGGGGGACGAACACCGCCGGTACGAGGTAGTCCGGCAGCGAGCGCAGCAGGAACTCGCGCAGGTCCGGCGTCCCGCTCGCGACGACGTAGGCGACGAGCCGTTTGGTCCCACCGGACTCCACCGCGGCGACCACGGCTTCGGTCACCTCGGGATGGGCGGTCAGCGCCGTCTCGATCTCGCCGAGCTCGACGCGGAAGCCGCGGATCTTCACCTGGTCGTCGGCCCGGCCGACGAACTCCAGCTGGCCGGCGCGGGTCCACCGGACGAGGTCACCGGTGCGGTACATCCGCTCGCCCGGCGCGCCGAAGGGGTCGGCCAGGAACCGCTCGGCGGTCAGCCCCGGCTGCCCGAGGTAGCCGCGGGCCAGCCCGGTGCCGGCCAGGTACAGCTCGCCGACCGCGCCCGCCGGCACCGGCCGCAGCCCGTGGTCGAGGACGTAGGCCGCCGTGCCGTCCAGCGGCCGCCCGATCGGCAGCACGTCCGGCACCGGCTCGCCCGGCGACAGGGGGTACCGGGTGGCGAAGGTCGTCGCCTCGGTGGGCCCGTAGACGTCCACCACGGTGAGCCCCGGGCACGCGGCCGCCACCTGGTGCACCGCGGCCGGGCGCACCACTTCGCCGCCCGTCCACACCTCGCGGACGCCGCGCAGGCAGCCGGGATCCTCCTGCGCCAGCACGCGGAACAGCCCCGCGGTGATGAACAGCCCGGTCACCCCGTGCGTGGTGACCAGCCGGCGCAGCACGTCGGCGTCGAGGTCACCCGGCGGGGCGACGACGACCCGGCCGCCGCTCAGCAGCGGCACCCACAGCTCGTACGTCGACGCGTCGAAGGCCAGCGCGGAGTGCATGAGCACGGTCCGGTGGGCAGGACAGGCGAAGGACCGCTCCCGGGCCAGCGCGACGATGGCCCGGTGGCTGACGGCCACGCCCTTGGGGGTCCCGGTCGACCCCGACGTGTACATCACGTACGCCAGGTTTTCCGGCCGCAGCAGCACGTCCGGCGCCTCGGCCGGCTCGTCGCCCACCTCGCCGATCGACACCACCGGTCCACTGTGGACGTCCTCGGCGAGCGCCCGGCCGGCGTCGTCGGTCACCAGCACGCGGACGCCGCCGAGCAGCGCGGTGAGCCGGCTGCGGGGTGCGCGGGCGTCCAGCGGCAGGTACGCACCGCCGGCCTTGAGCACCGCGAGTTCGGCGACGACGACGTCGGCCGAGCGGCCCAGCAGCAGCCCGACCAGGCCGTCCCGCCGCGCGCCGAGGGCGAGCAGGCGGTGGGCCAGCCGGTTCGCCCGGGCGTCCAGCTCCGCGTAGGTCAGGGTTTCCGCGCCGGTGACGGCGACCGCGCCGGGCGTGCGACGGGCCTGCTCGGCGAACAGCGCCGGCACGGTCGTGTCCGGCCGGTCCTGGGCGGGCCCGGCACCGGAGGCCAGGACTTCCTGCTGCTCGGCGCCGGTGAGCATGCGCAGCCGGGCGAGCGGCTCGTGCGGCCGGGCCGCGAGCTCGGCCAGCAGGGTCTGCAGGCACCGGGCGAGACCGGCGACCGTGTCGGCGTCGAACAGCCCGGGGTCGTAGCCGAACAGGAACTCCAGGCGCTCCTCGCCGGGGTACGCGACGACGCTGAGCGGGTAGTTGGTCGTCTCGACGCCGCGCAGGTCGCGCAGCCCGAGCCCGGCGGTGACCGGGTAGTTCTCGAAGACGAGCAGGGTGTCGAACTCCCCGCCCCAGCTCTGCAGGCGCGCCAGGGAAAGGTGGTCGAAGCGCCGGGCCTCGGCCTGCTCGTCCTGGAGGCCGCGCAGCCAGTCCACCGCGGCCGCCCGCTCGTCGACGTCGGTGACCACCGGCAGCGTGGTGATGAACATGCCGGTGATCTCGTCGGCCCCGGGCAGTTCGGCGGGCCGCCCGGCGACCGTGGTGCCGAAGCAGACCTCCGGCCGCCCGGTGTGGCGGGCCAGCAGCACCGCCCAGGCGCCCTGGACGAGCGTGTTGAGGGTCAGCCCGTGGCGTTGGGCGGCGGCGCGCAGCGGCCCGGCGGGCAGCTCGATCCGCAGCGAGGCCGTCGACTCGACCGGGTGCCCGTCAGCGGCGTGGTCGGTCCGCAGCCGGGCCGGCTCGGGCCGCCCGGAAAGCCTGCCTCGCCAATAGGTCTCCGCGGCTGTCGCGTCCTGTTCGGACAGCCACCGGAGGTGGTCGCGGAACGGCCGGCGGGTCGGCAGCGGGTGTCCGGCGTGCGCCGCCGCGACGTCGGAGAGCACCTGGAAGAGGCTCCAGCCGTCGAGCAGCAGGTGGTGGAAGGTCCAGATCACCCGGACCTCGGTCGCCGAGACGCGGGCGAGCAGCAGCCGCATCAGCGGCAGCTCGCCGAGGTCAAGGCCGGCGTCCCGGTCGGCCGCCAGCACGGCGTCGAGGTCTTCCGGCCCGGTCGTCCAGTCCCGGTAGCGGATCGGCAGGGTGACCTGCCGGTGGACCACCTGCACAGGCTCGTCGAGGCCGTCCCAGACGACCCGGGTGCGCAGGACGGGGGTCCGGTCCACCACCCGCTGCCAGGCGCGGCCCAGCGCCTCGGGGTCGGGGACGTCGCTCTGCACGAACGTCACCTGCTGGAGGTAGGCGTGGCGGCCACCGCCGGTGAGCCGGTGGAAGAGCATGCCGGCCTGGGCCGGGGTGAGCGGGTAGACGTCCTCGACGTCGCGGCCGTCGCCGGCCAGCCGGTCCACAGTGGACTGATCGAGCCGGGCCAGCGGGAAGTCCGACGGCGTGCGGCCGCCGGCACCCGGGCCGGTGCAGTGCGCGACGATCCCGGCGAGCCCGCGGACGAGGTCGTCGGCGACGGCCCGGATCGTGGCTTCTTCGTGGAGCTCCGCCGAGTAGAACCAGGTGATCTCCAAGCGGCCGCCGGTGACCCGGGCGACGACGTCGACGGCGTGCGCGCGGACGTCCGCGGGGTGCTGCCGGAGCTCGAGTTCCCGCTCGAGGCCCCGGTACAGCTCGCCTTCGGCCTCGAAGCGGCCGAGGTAGTTGAAGCTGAGCCGGGGCCTCACCGCGGGAGCGGTCCCGGTGAGGTGGCGGAGCACGCCGTAGGACAGGCCGCGGGCCGGGATCGCGCGCAGCTGCTCCTTGACGGACTTCAGCAGGGTCGCGACGCCGGCGTCGGGGACGTCGAGCGCGACCGGGAACATCGACGTGAACCAGCCGACCGTGCGGGACAGGTCGACGTCGTCGAACAGCTCCTCGCGGCCGTGGCCTTCGAGGTCGACCAGCACGCGCCCGGCGCCGGCCCACGGGCGCAGGGCACCGCCGAGCGCGGCCAGCAGCACGTCGTTGACCTGGGTGCGGTAGACGCCCGGGACGTCCTGCAGCAGGGCCCGGGTCAGCTCGGCGTCCAGGCGGGTGGTGACCGTGCGGGTGCTCGCCACCGTGCCGGCGCCGTCGGTGTCCAAGGGGATCTGGGCGCCTTCGACCGCCTGCCAGTACGGGAGGTCCGTGGCGAAATCGTGCCGGGCGAGGCGGTTCGCCCACTCCTGGAAGGACGTCGTGCGGGCGCCGAGCTCCTGTCCGCGGTAGGCGTGGTCGACGTCCTCGAGGAGGATCCGCCACGAGACGCCGTCCACCACCAGGTGGTGCACGGCCAGGCGCAGGGTCGTGCCGGTGAGTTCGGCGCTGACCAGCGGGCCGTGTTCGATGTCGATCTTCGCGCCGAAGACGTCGGCCGCGCCGGGCTCGGCGTGCCACTGGGTCCAGCCATCCGCGGTCTTGCGGAAGCGCAGCCGGAAGGCGTCGTGGTGGGCGACGACGGTGTTCACCGCCGCGCGCAGGCGGGCTTCGTCGACGTCTTCGGCCAGCCGGACGCTCAGCTGCTGGACGAAGTGGTCCGGGTCGGCCGGGCCGGTGTCGAGGAACCAGTGCTGGATCGGGGTGACGACCACCTCGCCGGTCGCCGCGGGCCGCTCGGCCGCGGGTGCGGCCACACCGGCCACACCGGCCATGCCCGCCGCCGCGGCGAGCGCGGCGATCGTCTGGTGCCGGAACACGTCCTTGGTGGTGATCCGGAGGCCGGCCTTGGCCGCCTCCGACACCAGCCGGATGCCGAGGATCGAGTCGCCGCCGAGCTCGAAGAAGTTGTCCTCGACGCCGACTTCGGGCAGGCCGAGTGCGTCGGCCCAGATGGTGGCCAGCAGCCGTTCGGTGTCGGTGCGCGGCGCGACGCGGGTGGTGGCGCCGGCCCAGTCCGGTGCGGGCAGGGCGCGGCGGTCGAGCTTGCCGCTGGGGTTGAGCGGCAGCCGGTCCAGGGGCACGAACGCCGAGGGCACCAGGTGGGCGGGCAGCGAGGCGCCGAGGAAGTCCCGCAGGTCCGCGGGTGCCTCGGGCACGACGTAGGCGACCAGCCGCTGGTGCCCGCCGTCGGTGCGCGCGACCACCACCGCTTCGGTGACGTCCGGGTGCTTCCGCAGCGCGGCTTCGACTTCGCCGGGCTCGATCCGGAAGCCGCGGATCTTCACCTGGTCGTCGGCGCGGCCCAGGTACTCCAGCTCGCCGCGGGTGGTCCAGCGGACAATGTCGCCGGTCCGGTACATCCGGGCGCCGGGCGCGCCGAAGGGGTCGGCGACGAACCGGACGGCGGTCAGGCCCGGCCGGTTCAGGTAGCCGCGGGCCACCCCGGCGCCGCCGAGGTGCAGCTCGCCGGGCACGCCGACGGGCACCGGCCGCATGCCGCGGTCCAGGACGTACGCGCGGATGCCGGCGATCGGGCGGCCGATCGGCGGGGTGCGGTCGGTGTCGTGGTACCAGGCCGTGGCGTACACAGTGGACTCGGTGGGCCCGTAGATGTTCGCGATCCGGCTGTCCGGCAGGGCTTTCCGGATGTCGTCCAGCGCGTGCCGCGTCAGCGCTTCACCGGCCAGGACCACAGTGGACGGTCGCACCGACACCGCGCCTTGGGCCAGCAGCTGGGCGAACGCCGAGGGCACGCCGCTGACCAGGCCGACCGGACGGCCGGTCTGCCCGCCTTCGCCGAGGGCCAGCACGTCCCGGACGATCTCGACGGTGGCGCCGGTCATCAGCGGCGCGAAGATTTCGAACACCGAGACGTCGAAGTTCAGCGACGTCGAGGCGACCACCGTGGCGCCCGGGCGGAAGACGTCTTCGAAGTCCTTTCGCGCCCAGGCCATCAGGTTCGCGGCGCTGCGGTGGGCGACCACGACCCCCTTGGGGCGGCCGGTCGAGCCGGACGTGTGGATCACGTAAGCGGGGTGGTCCGGGTTCGTCGCGCGGGCGAGCGGCCCGCTCTCCCGGCCGTCGAGCAGGGCGGGGTCGTCGAAGGCGAGGGTGGGAACGGATCCGGGACCGCGGCCGTCCGGGGTGAGCAGCAGGGCCGGGGCGGCGTCGTCGAGGATCAGCTCCTGGCGGTCGGCCGGATAGGCGGGGTCGACCGGGAGGTAGGCGGCACCGGACTTGAGCACGCCGAGCAGCGCCACCAGGATCCGTTCGGTGCGCGGCAGAGAGACGGCGACGAACCGCTCGGGCCCGGCGCCCCGCTCGACGAGGACCCGGGCCAGCCGGCCGGCCTGTTCGTCGAGCTCGGCGTAGGTGAGCGAGCGGCCCTCGCAGACGACCGCGACGGCGTCCGGCGTGCGGGCCGCCTGAGCCTCGAACAGCTGCGGGAGGGTGGCTTCCGGCGCGTGGAGCACCGGTCCGCGGGACAGCTCGCGCAGGTGGGCCAGCTCGGCGCCGCCCAGGAGCGGCAGCTCGGCCACCGGCCGGTGCGGCTCGGCGACCACGGCCTCGGCCAGCACCCGCAGTTGCCCGGCGAAGCGGTCGATCGTGGCGGCGTCGAAGAGCGCGGTGTCGTACTCGATCGCGACGCCGCGCCCCTGCGGCCGGAACTCCAGCACCAGGTCGAACCGGGCCCGGGGGCGGGGCAGATCGTGCTCGCCCAGGCGGAGGGCGCCCGCCTCCCGGGGCCGGACGAGGTCCTGCTGCAGCACCAGCAGCACCTGCACCAGCGGGGTCCGGCTCGGGTCACGGGCCGGCCGCAGGTCGTCGACGACCTGGTCGAAGGGCACTTCGGCGGCGGCGAAGGCCGCCAGCGTCGTTTCCCTGACCCGGCCGAGGAAGACGTCGAACGGTTCCGCGGCGTCGACCGCGGACCGCAGGACGAGGGTGTTGACGAAGAACCCGGCGAGCCGTTCGAGCTGGTCGTGGTCGCGGCCGGACACCGCGGTGCCGACGGCGACGTCGTCCTGCCCGGTGTAGCGGGCCAGCAGCACCTGCACGAGCGCGGTCAGCGTCGTGAACAGCGTCGCGCCGGTGTCGCGGCTCAGTTCGGCAAGGCCTTCGGGCAGCTCGTACCGGCGGATCGCGCCCTCGGTGGCGCGCACGGGCGGGCGCGGCCGGTCGGTGGGCAGGTCCAGGGGTTCGAGCCCGGCGAGCTGCGTGCGCCAGTAGGCCAGCTGGCGTTCGCGCAGCGGGCCGGCCAGCCGCTCGCGGTGCCAGCGGGAGTAGTCGCGGTAGCCGATGTCGAGCGCGGCGGGCTTCTCCCCCGCGTACAGTGCGGCGAACTCGTCCACGAGCAGGCCGACCGACCAGCCGTCGGTGATGATGTGGTGCTGGCACAGCAGAAGCAGGTGCTCGTCCGGGCCCCGCCGGATCAGCGTGGCCCGGGTGAGCGGCCCGGTCGCCAGGTCGAAGGGGCGGTCCAGCTCGGCCGCGAGCTGCGCGTCCAGGTCCGCCTCGGCGTCGGCTTCCCGCAGCGGGATGGTGCCCTCGTCGGCGACCACCTGGACGCCTTCGCCGTCGACGGTCCGGAACGTCGTCCGCAGCGACTCGTGCCGCGCGGCCAGCCCGTCCAGTGCGGCGCGCAGGGCGTCGTGGTCCAGCGGGCCTTCGAGGGTGAGGCCGACGCCGGCGTTGTATTCGGTGCTGCCGGGGTGCTGCCGGTCGAGCACCCAAAGCCGGCGCTGGACCGGCGAAAGCGGCACCACGGCGGCGTGGGCCACCGGCTCGATCCGGCCGGCCGGGGCGCCGTCGTCGGGCAGCAGCTCGGCGAGCTTCGCGATGGTGCGGGCGTCGAACACCACCCGCGGGGACAGCTCGGCGCCGAAGCGGGCGCGGATCCGGGCGAGCGCGCGGGCGCCGAGGATCGAGTCGCCGCCGAGCTCGAAGAAGTCCGCGTCGACGCCGATGTCCGGGACGCCGAGGACCTCGGCCCAGATTTCGGCGAGGGCCCGCTCGGCCGGGGTCCGGGGCGCGGTGTGGGCGGCCCGGACCTGCGCCTGCCAGTCGGGTTCGGGCAGGGCGTCGCGGTCGAGCTTGCCGTGGTGGGTCAGCGGCATCGCCTCGAGCGGCACGAAGGCCGAGGGGACCATGTACGGCGGCAGCCGGTCGGCCGCGGCGGCGCGCAGGTCCGCCGGATCGGCGTCTCCGACGAAGTAGGCGACCAGGCGTTTGACGCGGTCCTCGCGGGCGACGACGACCGCCTCGCGGACGTCGTCGCGGCCGAGCAGCAGCGCTTCGATTTCGCCCGGTTCGATCCGGAAGCCGCGGATCTTGACCTGGTGGTCGGCCCGGCCGACGAACTCGAGCTGGCCGTCGGCGGTCCGGCGGACGAGGTCGCCGGTCCGGTACATCCGGGTGCCGGGCGCGCCGAAGGGGTCGGCCACGAACCGGCTCGCCGTCAGCCCGGGCCGGTCGAGGTAGCCGCGCGCCAGGCCCGGCCCGGTGAGGTAGAGCTCGCCGGTGCCGGCGGGGCGCAAGGCGTCGTCGAGCACGTACGCGGTGGCGTCCGGCAGCGGCCGGCCGATCGGGGGCGTGCCCCCGGGGGCCAGCGGGTCGCTCCAGGTCGCCACGACGGTGAATTCGGTGGGCCCGTAGGAGTTGATCATCCGGCGCCCCGGGGCCCAGGTCCGGACCAGTTCGGGCGGGCAGGCGTCGCCGCCGACGATCACCGTGCGGAAGTCCGGCAGCGCGTGCTTCGCCTGCGACGGCAGCGTGGCCAGCGCGACCGGCGGGATCAGGGCGTGCGTCACCCGGTGTTCGGCGAGGACCTCGGCGAGCCGGTCGCCCAGCAGCGGGCCGGGTGGCGGCACGACCAGGGCCGCTCCATGCGGCAGCGCCATGCCGAGTTCGAGGACGGCCGCGTCGAAGCTCGGCGAGGAGAACTCGATGACCCGGTCGCCGGGCCGCACGTCGTACTGCTCGCGCATCGCGGCGAAGAAGCCGGCCAGGCCGCGGTGGGTGACGAGGACGCCTTTGGGGACGCCGGTCGAGCCGGACGTGTAGATGAGGTAGGCCGGG
Source organism: Amycolatopsis sp. NPDC005003 (assembly GCF_053600695.1). Lineage (NCBI taxonomy): Bacteria > Bacillati > Actinomycetota > Actinomycetes > Pseudonocardiales > Pseudonocardiaceae > Amycolatopsis > Amycolatopsis sp. NPDC005003. Next base: position 54,239 of record NZ_JBSGAI010000014.1, read on the forward strand.
TGGTCGACGTGCAGCGGGCGCGTCCGGTCGGCGTCGGTGGGGTCGGTGTCCGGCTCGGCCTGCTCGTCGAGCAGACCGAGGTCGAGAGTGGCTTCCGCGTGCCCGCGGCCCACGACGAGCACCGGCCGCGCGTCGGCGAGCACGAAGGCGATGCGCTCGGCGGGCTGGTCGGGGTCGACGGGCAGGAAGGCGGCCCCGGCCTTGGCCACCGCCAGCTCGGCGACGACGAGGTCGGCCGACCTCGGCAGGACGAGCGCGACGATCCCTTCCGGGCCGGCCCCGTGCCGGATCAGCAGCCGCGCCAGCCGGTTGGCCCGCGCGTTCACCGTCGCGTAGGTCAGCGTGCCGCCGGCGCCGGTCAGCGCCGGTTTTCCGGGGGTGCGGGCGGCTTGGGCCTGGAACAGCTCGGCGAGCGTACGCGCGGGCACGGATCTGTCGTCGTCGGCGTCGGGAACCGAGACGTCGTATCGCGGCATTGCGGAAACCTTTCGGGCACGGATGAGGTCAGTGCGGGGCTGTCCGGGCGCTGGCGGATGACCCGCAGCGGGGGCCCACGACCAGGGAAATCGCGAAAAACGGCGGCCGGATCCAGGTGTTACCCCCGCCGCGGGCGCCGGCTTTTTGCCACTCGTTCAACAAATCGGCCCGGCGTGCCACCCACCGGGCGAACCCGCGAGAACGAGCGCGAGACACATTGATCCTTTCCAGCGTGACGGCCGCGCGGACCCCCGGAAACAGTTCCGTTTTCGACGGCACCCCCGCCGGGTGCGATTAGGCACCGGCGACCGCCGAACGCGCGCGACAACCAGCGTTCTTCGTGCAACAGGTCGGTCACCCGGCCGTCGAGTACCCCCAAGACCAGCCGGATTGGCATCACGCTACCCAGTGAACGCGTTGCTCGTACCGCCGAACGGAGCATTGGCGAAAATGTCCAAAAATCGCGCCGGTTTGCCCGGACAGCGAGTAGTACGGCGCCGATTAATGTTCACTCTTCTGCCGGAAAATGTTACCTCGATTGGGAGGTTTGACTTTACTGCAGCACGCTCACCAGCGGAGATGCCGCGTCAGCCGGGTGACGACCGGGCCGATGGCGTAAGCGAGCGCTTATCGATGGTTGTGCTTCACCTTACGGGACATCACCCGATTGGCGGGTAACGCGCAAGACTCGAGCGCATAGGTGAAATGATCGATTGATGACGACCGGTCCGGAGCCGTCAAGCAGATCCTTCGGGATCCCGCGGACCGGGACAAAGATGACCCGGGAATGCGGCAGCTCCGATTGACGGGAGGGTGAACAGGGTTCACCGCACGGGCCGGCGAGGGGTCGCGCACCTGCCGGGAAGGACGGCGCCCGGCGAGGTGCAGTCCGTGGCGATGGTTCACGGGGCGTGACCGCGAAAGCCATCGGAGTGCACGCCGAGCAGGGTTCCCGAGGCGGATCCGGATCCGAGCTCGGCCGGCTCTGCCGCTACCGGCGCCCGGCAGGGTTCCGGCGGCAGGTCCAGGGCCGGGCTCGCTCGGCCCACCACCACCGGCCCCCTACCGGCCACGGCAGGCGGCGAGCCGCGCCCGCCGGGGCGGGGCCGGGAGCAAGCCGCCGGTCACCCCTGCACCACACGCCCGCCACCCAGGCCCTGGCGACAGGTCCCCGAAACCGCCGCGGCAGTCGGCAGCGAACCTGCCGAAGACCCCGGCGTCACCCATATGGCTCCCGCGCGGGATCGTGGCCCCCGTAGTACCAACCCGCGAGCCTCGCGCCGAGCACCCGCGGGTATCGAACTCGCCCCACCCGGCCGTGACACCCGAAGGCATTTCCGAACCCGTTCGCCACCGAACCGGAAACGGCGGGCCGATCGCGGCCACCACCGCATTGCGCCTCCGGCCGCGACCGTCCGGATAGGACGTCCACATCAGACCCGAACCGGCTCGTACCGCGAGCCCGCAAGGGCTCCGCCCCCACCGCGCGCGACCCGGCACACCCGCGCCCCGGCCGAAGTCGCTCTTCACCCATTGAGGCGACTGCCGCCCATTTCCGGCCCCCCACCGCCCTTGCCGCGACCGCCCGCTTCCTGCTCCGATGCGGGCAATTACGCCGAACGGACCCGTCCCGTTTCCCCGCGAGTTGAATTCCCTTTCGAGCCGGTTGTCGATACACTTCGCAGCGAACGCTCCGCAGCGCAGTTCCGCCTATTGTGCTGTTCGCGTTCTCGAGCGCACACCCACCGGAGGAGCACCCAAGTGGCCCAGAAAGTCTCCGTCGAGATCCTCGACGACATCGACGGCAGCACCGCCGCCCAGACCGTCCAGTTCAGCCTCGACGGCGTCACCTTCGAAATCGACCTTTCGGACCGGAACGCGACCGCCCTCCGCCACGAACTGGCCCGGTACATCGGCGCCGGCCGCCGGGTCGGCGGGCGCAAGGTGCGGGTGGCCACCGGCCAGTCGACCACCGCCTCCGACCGCGAGCGCAACCAGCGGATCCGGGCCTGGGCGAACGCGAACGGCTTCGACGTCTCCGAGCGGGGCCGGCTCTCCTCGGAAGTCGTCGCCGCCTTCGAGCGCGCACACGGCGAAGGCACGGAATCGTCCGCGCCGTCCCCGCGAAAGCGCGCTCCGCGCAGGAAAGTCGCTGCCTGACTCCCGATTACGGCAGGTTTTGCCGCGCGGAGCGCACGAAGAGCGCACGCGCGGCTGAAGGCGCGGGAAAGAACAAGACTGTTTCTCCGCCGAATCGCCGTGCACCCTCGACGTCACCGATCACCGGATGACAAGGGGAGTTCAGGCGTGCCCGCCAGTAACGAAACCGATCGCGAACTCGACGCCGAACAGGAATACCTGACCACCCTGTATGCCGAAGCGGACACGCTGCGCGAACAGGCCGCCGCCCGGCTCGCCGCGGCGGATCCCGCCACGGCGCCGTTCTGGCGAGCGGAACTGAGCCGCCTCGCCGCGGCGGAGGACGGGCTGTGCTTCGGGCGGCTGGACATGCAGGACGGCAGCCGCCGCCACGTCGGCAGGCTGGGGCTGTTCCGCGACGACGAGCCGCTGCTGCTCGACTGGCGCGCGCCCGCGGCCCGGCCGTTCTACACCGCGACGATGGCCGAGCCGCACGGCGTGCGACGGCGGCGGCGCATCACCACGCGCGGCCGGGAGGTCGTCGCCCTCGACGACGAGCTGCTGGACGCCGACGCGGCCGACGTCGCCCTGGTCGGGGCAGCCGCGCTGATGGCGGCGCTGACCGCGCAGCGCACCGGCCGGATGCGCGACATCGTCACCACGCTGCAGGCCGAGCAGGACCGGATCGTCCGCGACGACCGCCCCGGCGTCCTGGTGGTGCAGGGCGGCCCGGGCACCGGCAAGACGGCCGTCGCGCTGCACCGGCTGGCGTACCTGCTCTACACCCGTCCGCACCTGCGCGGCCGCGGTGTCCTGGTCGTCGGTCCCAGCCAGGTCTTCCTCGAATACATCGGGCAGGTGCTGCCCGGGCTGGGCGAGCACGCGGTGGTGACGTCGACCGTCGCCGGCCTGTACCCGGGTGTCCGGCCCGGCCGGGCCGAACCCGCGGACAGCGCCGTGGCCAAGGGCCGCGCCGACATGGCCGGCCGGATCGCGGCCGCGGTGCGGGCCTCGGTGCGGCCGCCCACCGAGCCGGTCGAGATCGCGTTCGAACAGGAAACGCTGGTGCTGGACCCGCGTACCTGCCGCGAGGCCGTCGAAGCGGCGGCGAGCACGGGATTGCCGCACAACCAGGCGCGGCTCGTATTCCAGCAGCGAGCCGTCGCCGCACTCGCGCGGGACCTGCTCGACCGCATGGAGAACGTGGTGTTCTCCGAGACCGGCGAGGCCCTCGACGGCGGCAGCGCCGACGGGCGGCTGAGCGCGGCCGACCTGCGTGCCCTGGCCGCCGCCGGGGTCGTGGTCGAGGCCGGCCAGGACGGGCCGCGGCAGCTGCTCGACGAGACCGACGCGGCCGGGCTGCGAGCCACGCTGCTGGCCGACAACGGGGTGGCGGCCGCGCTGGACCGGCTGTGGCCGCCGCTGACCGCGCCGGAGGTGGTGGCCGGCCTGCTCGGCACGTCGGGCGACGACTGGAGTGCGGCGGACGTGCCGCTGCTGGACGAGGCCGCCGCCGTGCTCGGCGAGCCCGGCGGGAACGCGACCTTCGGGCACGTCGTCGTCGACGAGGCGCAGGAACTGTCCCCGATGGCCTGGCGGATGCTGATGCGGCGGTGCCCGACCAGGTCGATGACCGTGGTCGGCGACCTCGCGCAGACCGGTGACCCGGCCGGCGCCGCGGGCCTCCGCCCCCCGGTGTCCAGCTTACCCGCGGGCACCGACAGTTCCGGGTGGGGCGCGGTGCTGGGGTCGCATGTGGACGGTCGATGGCGGCTGGCGGAACTCACCGTCAACTACCGGACCCCGGCGGAGGTGATGGCCGTGACGGCCGCGCTGTTCGCCGCCCACCACCCCGGTCTCCGGCCGCCCCGCTCCGTCCGCCACGCGGGCGAACACCCCTGGCGGCAGCGCACCACGCTCGCGGAGCTGCCCGGGGTTCTCGCCGGGATCGCCGCCCGCCACCGGGACGGCCGGCTGGCGATCATCGCGCCGCCGTCGCACCACGCCCGGATCACCGCGGCCGTGCCGGTGCGCACGCCACCCGACCTCACCGACACCGTCGTCGTGCTGACGCCCGGGCAGGCCAAGGGACTGGAGTTCGACGCCGTGATCGTCGTCGACCCGGCCGCGATCCTCGCCGCTCCCTTGGGGCACAACGATCTCTACGTCGCCATCACCCGCACCACCCGGCACCTGGGAATCCTGCACCCCGGCCCGCCGCCGCCCGTGCTGGCCGGCGTCCGGGAGCGCTCCCGCTGAGCGATCGGCCCTTGTGGCCCGGACGCCGGAAGCCCTACGGTCGAGGCGAGTCCGGGTCGTCGCGGGGAGGAGCCTCGGATGTGGGGAACGGTTCTGGCGGGCGCACTCCTGCTGACCGGCGGCACCCCCGCCGTGGCGGACGCCGGGTGGTCGCCGTCCCCGATCGCCTGGACGGCGTGCCCCGTCGACCCGGACAGCCCCACGCCGCCGGACGGCGAGTGCGGCACGGTGCGGGTGCCGCTGGACTGGAACTCCCCCGGCGGGCCGTCGATTTCCCTGGCGGTGGGCCGGCACCGCGCCACGGATCCCGCGTACCGCATCGGGGTGCTGCTGGCCGATTTCGGCGGCCCCGGCTCGTCGAGCGCGGAACTGCCGCTGACCTCGCCCTTCTTCAGCCCGGAGGTCCGGGCCCGGTTCGACATCGTGGGCTTCGACCTGCGCGGCACCGGCCGCAGCGAGTTCATCGAGTGCCCGGAAACTCCCCGCCCGCCGGGCGACGAGCCCGCCGGCCCGGCCGAGTTCGCCGCGCTGCGGGCCTACAGCGAGAAAGCGGTCTCCGGCTGCCGCGCCGCCAACCTGCCCGTCTTCGACCACGCGAACACCGAGGACAACGCCCGGGACCTGGACGCGGTCCGCCGCGCGCTCGGCGAGGCCCGGATCAGCTTCCTCGGCATCTCCTACGGCACGCTGCTCGGCCAGCAGTACGCCGAACTGCACGGCGACCGGGTGCGGGCGATGGTGCTCGACAGCGTCATCGACCACAGCGCCGGCATCGAACGCTTCTTCGGCGACCGGGCCGCCGCCGCGGACGGGGCGTTCCGGCGGTTCGCCGAGTGGTGTGACCGCACGGCGGCCTGCGCGCTGCACGGCCAGGACGTCTTCGCCGTCTGGCGGAAAGCCCTCTCGGTGACCGAAGCGATCCCGTACGCGCAAAGCGAGCTGCGCGACCGGGTGCTGAAGGACATGTACCGCCCGGACTGGGCCGACATCGGCCAGGTGATCGCCGACACCGCGGCCGGGAACCCGCCGGTGACCGCGCAGTTCGCCTTCAACTACGAGTCGATCCGCCTGGCCGTCGTCTGCCAGGACTTCGCCCTGCGGATCCGGAGTTTCGCGCAGTACACGGCATTGCACGCCGAAGAGCTGCGCCGCGGGCCGGTCATGCGCGGCAGCACATTGGGCCACGGCGAGGCGATGGCCTGCCTGGGCGTCCACGGCCCGCCGGCGAACCCGCCGCACCGGCTCGACGTCTCGCGGGCGCCGCGGATCCTGGTGCTGAACTCCCTCTTCGACCCGGCGACCCCGTACGCCTGGGCCCTCGCGGTCCACCGCCAGGCACCGGCGAACACGACGCTGCTGACCTACGAGGGCGCGGGCCACGGGGTGTACGAGCGGAACACCTGCACCCGCTCGGCCGGGGACCGCTACCTGCTGACGCTGGCGGCACCCCCGCACGACGTCAGCTGCCCGGCCTGACCGGAGGCCGGACGGCCCCGGGCCGGGTCACCAGCGGTAGTTGCGGCGCAGCGCCCGCTTCACGACCTTCCCCGTCGCATTGCGCGGCAGTTCCTCGACGAACACGACGTCCCGCGGCACCGCGAACCGCGCCAGCCGCTCCCGCACGTGGGATCGCACCGTGTCCTCGTCCAGCCGGGCGCCCGGGACCAGCACGAGGTAGGCCGCCAGGCGCTGGCCGTACTTGGCGTCGTGGACGCCGACCACCGCCGCCTCGCGGACCTCCGGCAGCGTCAGCAGGACCTCCTCGACCGGGGCGGGGGCCACGTTTTCCCCGCCCGACACGATCATCTCGTCTTCCCGGCCCTGCACGAACAACAGGCCGTTCGCGTCGAGGTAGCCGCGGTCACCCGTGTCCATCAGGCCGTCGCGGACGTCCAGCTGCTCGCCGTCGGTGTACCCGTCGAACAGCAGGCGGTTGCCGACGTAGAGGCGGCCGGTCGCACCGGGTGGCACCGGGGTGCCCGCGCGGTCGAGGACGCGGATCGCGGTGCCGATCGGCGGGCGGCCCGCCGTGCCGCGGGCCGCCCGGAGGTCGCGCGGTCCGGCGATCGCGGCCCACGACACCTCGGTCGAGCCGTAGAGGTTGTAGAGGATGTCGCCGAACGCGTCCATGAACTCCTCGCCCAGCCGGCCCGGCAGGCCCGCGCCGGAGCTGGCGACCACGCGCAGCGAAGACAGGTCGTAGCGGGCCCGCGTCTTCTCCGGCAGGTCCAGCAGCCGCCGCAGCATCGTCGGCACCGCGAACAACGCCGTGCACCGCTGCCGCTCGATCATCGACAGCGTCGCTTCCGGGTCGAAGCGCCGGGGCAGCACCAGTCCGGCGCGCAGCGCCATGCCGAGCTGGAGCGCGGCCAGGCCCCAGGTGTGGAACAGCGGTGCGGCGACCAGGATCGGTTCCCCGGCCCGCAGCGGGATCTCCGACAGGACCGCGGCGGCGTCCGCCACGTTGTTCGGCGTCGGGCGGCGCGCGCCCTTCGGCGGGCCGGACGTGCCCGAGGTGAGCACGACGAGCCGGCCGGGACGGCCCGGCGGGGCGATCCGGGCGGGTTCCTGCGCTTCGATCAGTTCTTCGATGGTCGGGCCGTGCCACCCGCCGCCCGGCGGCCACGTCCACAGCTGCGGGATCTCCGGCGGCAGCCGCCCGCGCAGGGCGGCGAACTCGGCGTCGGCGAGCACCAGCTGGGACCCGTGCCGCAGCGCGAACTCGGCGGCCTGGCCCAGGGCCAGCCCGGTGTTCATCAGGGCCACGTCCGCACCCAGCTTGCTGCACGCGATCATCGCCTCGACCATCGCGTTGTGGTTGCGGCACATCAGGAGTACGCGCGAACCCTCGGCGATGTCGTAGCGCTTCAGCACCCCGGCCAGCCGGGTGGTGCGGTCGTCGACCTCGCCGAAGGTCCGCTCGGACCGCTCGTCGCACAGCGCGAGGGACTCCGGCGCGCGGCGCGCCACCGCCTCGTAGCCGCCGGCCAGGGTCGAGCCCCAGCGGCCCACCGACCTCAGCTGCCGCAGCGTCCCGGTGGGCTGGGCCGGGGTGAGGACCCCGGCCCGGACCAGGATCCGCGCGAGTTCGCGCTTCGACGGGCGCGGCGGCAGCGGATCGTCCGCGGGGACGCCGCCGAGGTGGTCGCTGATCGCGGCGACCGCGTCCACGATCCGCTGGCGGATCCGCGGGACCGCCGGCGAGCGGCCGTCGAGCAGGGTGAGCAGGACGGTGATCGCACAGCCTCGGGACACCGGCCGCAGCACGACCGACATCCGGTGCCCTCGGCCGGTCCAGGCCAGGTGCTCGTCGCGGCGGTGGACGAAGACTTCGGCCTCGCCCTCGCCGCCGGCGCGGTACCGGTAGCGGGCACCCCGGCCGGTGGCCTCGGAAACCGGCTCGCAGGAGGTGATGCCCCGGACGAACCGCGGGTAGAGCTCGGGGCTGCCCACGATCGTCCACACCGCCGCGGGTGTGTGCGGCACGGTGACCGTGATCTCGATGAGTTCCGGCTCCATCAGGACGCGACGGAAGGGGACGCCGGCAGGGTGGTCATGACTCGGCTCTCCCTTGGCCGTCCGGAGGTTCGGCCGTTCGGCCGGTACACCGAGCTTCCGTTTGCGCGGACCGCCGTGTCAACACAAGGCCGCACGATTCGATGTATTCGAGCGCGAAGGGCGCCCCAGAACCGGAGAACGGCGGAACGGTTCACACGTTTCTCACGCGGCGCGGATCACCACGGCGGCGGGCCGCTGCTGCCCCGGACCACCAGCGACACCGGGACCCGTTCGAGCGTGGCCGTCCGGACTCCCGACCGCAGTTCCCCGAGCAGGGTCCGCACCACCCGGCAGCCCAGTTCGGCGAACGACTGCCGCACGGTGGTCAGCGGCGGCCAGAAGCTCGCCGCTTCGGCCATGTCGTCGAACCCGACGACGCTGACTTCGCCCGGCACCGAGCGACCGGATTCGTGCAGGGCCCGCAGCAGGCCCAGGGCCATCTGGTCGTTGGCCGCGAACACCGCCGTCACCGACGGGTCGTGGGCCAGCACCCGGCCGAGGGTGTAGCCGGATTCGGCCGTCCAGTCCCCCACCACGGGCACCGGCGCACGCCGGTCGAACCGCGCCAGCGTCCGGCGCCAGGCCCGCTCCCGGTGCTCGGCGGCGAACGAATCCGACGGACCCGCGATGTGCCACACCGTTTCGTGGCCGAGGTTGAGCAGGTGCTCCGTCGCCAGCACCGCACCCTGCGCCTGATCGGTGTCGACCGTCGGATATCCGGCACGGGCGTTCGAATCGACGACCACCACCGGGACGTGCTGCGGGAAAACGATTCCCGGCCAATCCAGGTCGTATTCCTCGACCAGCACCACCAGGCCGTCGACGTCGTGTTTCCCCAGTTCCCGGAACGCATCGGTCACCGCGTCGCGGGTCGGCCTGCCCAGCGGCATCAGCTTGATCGCGTACCCCTCGGCCGCGGCCGCCCGCGCGACGGCGTCGAGCGTCCGGCTGTTGCCGAGGGTGGCCAGTGTCGACGTCAGCACGCCGATCGAGCACGCCGGGTCCGGCAGCACGACAGCCGTGCCACCGCAGGGATCCCCTGTCGTCCGCTCGTGCACGCCGCCCACCCCTCACCGGTCGTTCCCGCTACTCCGAGGTCACCACAGCGGCCGGATCCGGTCACCTTGACGTGGGCAACACCGCTGTTCGCGACGCTCGTCAGCCACCCGCCATCCCCGGCGGAAACGGCTCCGACCTGGGGCCCGTGCCATCGGCAGCCGCGGTGAACGTGGGCCGTACCGGCGGGGTCGTGAACAAGATCACTAAGCGACCGCTCAGTAACAGGCTAGCACCGCGCCGCTCAGGTGGATTCCCGCACCACCAACCTGGTCCCCAGCACGACGCGGTGCGGCGGCCCGGCCGTCCCGTCGAGCACCGCGAGCAGCTCACTCGCCGACCGGGCGCCCAGCGCCTCGACCGGCTGGCTGACCGTCGTCAGCGGCGGGACGGTGGTCCGCGAGATCGGCGCGTTGTCGAACCCGACGACCGCGACGTCGCAGGGCACCCGGCGGCCGGCGCGGCGCAGGGCGCGCAGCACGCCCACCGCCATGACATCGGAGGCCACGAACACCGCGTCCAGGTCCGGTCTCCGGTCGAGCAGCCGCAGCATCGCGTGCTCGCCGGAGGCCTGGCCGAAGTCGCCGTAGGCCACCGATCCCGGGTCGACGGCGCCGGTCGTGGAGATCGCGGCGGCGTAGCCGGCGAGCCGGTCCCGCCCCGGCGCCATGTCCTTCGGGCCGGCGACCGTCGCGATCCGCCGCCGCCCGGCCGCCTGGAGGTGCCGCACGGCCGCCTCGGCGCCGCCGCGGTTGTCCACGTCCACGTAGGTGTACCGGGTGGGGCCGGGGACGATCGGCCGGCCGGCGCTGACGATCGGGAAGTCCACCCGGGACAACGCCGCGGCGCACCGCGCGTGGGTGCTCACGAACAGGGCCCCGTCGACGTGCCCGCCGCCCAGGTACCGGAGGGTGGCGGCCTGGGCCGCCGCCTGCATCATCAGCACCACGACCTGGACACCCGCCGCGGTGAACGCGCGGTTGACGCCGTCCATGATGCGGCCGAAGAACGGATCGGAGAACAGCCGCAGGCCGTCCTCGCACAGGACGACGGCGACCGTGCCCGTCCGCTCCCCCTCGCCCGCGCGGCCCGCGCGCTGCCGGACGTAGCCGAGGGCGCGCACGGCCTGTTCCACCTGGCGGCGGGTCTGCTCGCGCACCTGCGGGAAGCCGTTGAGCACCCGCGACGCCGTCGCCGACGAGACACCGGCGACCCGGGCCACGTCGGCCAAGGTCGGCCGCGGACCGGAAAGGTCGAGAACGGTCATGGTCACCTCCGTGGGGACGGCACGAACCGGGGGCACGTTTCCGCCCGGAAACCGCGAAGCGGCGCGGGGAAAATGGTGTTAACGCTAACATTCCCGGGGAGGGCAATCGGGCCGTCGATCGGGCTTCGACGGTCTTCGCGTTCACCACGGGCTAGCGGGGACCGGCGCGACGAGGGCCGGGGTACCGGTTCTTGGTCACATTCGCACATCCTTGGGCGAGAGTGGGTCCGAACGGCCGAGCCGCGAGCGCCGGCGGGCGTCCGGTGATCTTTTGACCGTTCGCTCGGCAGAACCGATGCTGGAACCACGCACCCCGATGTGTCAACCGGATGACCGAAAGCGACCGGAAAAGCCGCACACCCCTTGTCGAAAACCGTCGAATTCCGCCACACGGGCCGGCACTTGCGATCCGGTGGGGCGACATCGACGCCGGGTTTCCGAGCCGGTGGCTTCAGGAATCCCCGGCCTGCTCGGCGAGGTCGAGGAGCCACGCGCTCCACGCCGGGTCGGTGCGCCGCCCCGGCAGTTCGAGCGCCACCGACACCGTCTGGACGAGACCCGTCGCGAAGAACGTCCGCACCCGGAACGCGTCCACCCCCGTCATCCGGGCGATCGCGGCCAGCAACGCGAGGTGCCGCCGCCGGACCGCCTCGCGCACCGGCTCGTCCGCCGCCGCGTAGCCGTGCAGCACGACCAAGCCGACCGTCGGATCGCTCTGCAGCAACCGGGCATAGGCGGCGCCGAAGGTGGCCAGCGTCGGCTCGGGGCCCTCGAACGCCGCTTCGATGCGGTCGTACGCGGCGTGCACCACTTCGAGGAAGAGCTTTCGCTTGGAGCCGAACACCTGCACGATCCGCGGGTGCGAGATGCCGGCCCGGGCGGCGATGGCCTCCAGCCGGGTGCCCGCCAGCCCGTTGGCGGCGAACTCGACGCCGGCCGCTTCGAGGATCGCCGCGCGGCGGGCCGCCACGGGGAGCCGGGCCGGGCCCGCGTCACGCACCGCCGCCACCCACGCGGCCGACGAACCCCCGGAAGGCATCGGGTCTGCGCTGCGCCATTTTGCTAACTTACAAGTCAGTAAGAATCGCGGACAAGACATCACATGTCTGGTCCGCGAAACGTCATCGAAACAGGTGAATCACCCTTCATTACGCAACATGCGTCACTCCTTCACAGGTATACATCATATGAATGCTAGGATGGTTCTTCAGGCGAGGTGTCCGAGGAGAGCCATGGCGAGGTCGTTGACCGACGAAGCGATCGACCGGATCCGGGAGTTCGTCCGGTCCGGCCGGTTCCCGGCGGGTGCCAAGCTGCCCCCCGAGCACGAACTGGCCACCGAGCTGGGGATTTCCCGCAGCCCCACGCGGGAGGCCGTGAAGGCGCTCGCGCTGGCCCGGGTGCTCGAGGTCCGCCGCGGCGACGGCACGTACGTCACCAGTCTCGCGCCGAGCCTGCTGCTGGAAGGGCTCGGCAACGCGGTGGCGCTCATGCAGGGCGGCAGCGTCCTCGAGCTCACCGAGGTGCGCCGGCTCCTGGAGCCCGCGGCCACCGGCCTGGCCGCCACCCGGATCACCGACGCGCAGCTGCGGGCCGTCGGCGAGCTGCTCGACGCGATGCACGAAGCGGTCGAGGACGTCGAACGCCTCACCGTGCTCGACGCCGCCTTCCACCGGGCGGTCGTCACCGCGACGGGCAACGAAACCCTCACCGCGCTGCTGGACGGGATCTCCTCCCGGACCCTGCGCGCGCGGGTCTGGCGCGGCACGGTCGAACGCGGCGCCACGCACGTGACGCTGTCGCAGCACAAGGCCATCTACGACGCGCTCGCCGACCGCGACCCCGCGGTGGCCACCGCGGCGGCGCTGATGCACGTCGACACGTCCGAACGCTGGCTGCGCGCGCACTTGGCCGAGGTCCGGGAGCTCGACGGCGGAGCGCCGTGACCGGAGCCCGGTCACGACGCCCGCACTCCCGTCAAGCAACGGAAATCGACCAGCGCAGGTTGGGGCTGCCGTCGTCGTTCCACACCTTCAGCGGGGAGCCCGAGGGCACGTTCCCGCCGCTGTCGAGCACCAGCCCGGTGACCCGGTTCGCGATCACGAACACGCCGCCGCCGGTGTCGGTGACCGACCACTGCTGGCTCGCTGCGCCGGTGTAGGCCGACTGCACGGGGTTTCCGCCCGCGGCCGTGGCGCCGGCCCCGTCGATCACCAGCCCGTTGGTGCGGTTGGTCAGCTTGACGAACCCGTCGCCGGTGTCTTCGATGCCGAACTGGAGGTTCGGGCTGTCGTCCGGGGTCCAGATCTTCAGCTTGCTGCCCGCCGCGACCGCTCCCCCGCCGTCGACGGCCAGGCCGTTGGTGACGTTGACGATCCGGAACCACCGGGCAGGGTCGAACGCCACGCGCATCGAAACGATCGCGGACGCCCGCACGTCCGGTGTGGCCACGAGGAACCGGCTCGGAGTTCCGGTGAAGTTGTCGGCCGGATAGCCGAGGGCCTCGTAACCGTCCCCTGGCCAGATCGCGGAAACGGGCTTCGGCAGCGCGGCCTGCAGCTGGGCCGCGGTGTAGCTGCCGACACCCAGCGCCGCGCTCGCGCCGCGATAACCGCGCTCGGCGAACACCTTCGCGCCGGAGGCGGGACCCACCACCGGGATCCGGCCCGCGAAGGTCAGCTTGAGCACGTAGGCGGGCGACTCGTACGGCTTGGCCGGCAGCGTGACGTGCAGGCCGCCGGCGTCCTGGGTGTACTTCAGCGCACCGGGCGCGCCGAGCAGTTCGACGCGGCGCAGGCCGCCGAGGTCGATCCGCCTGCCGGACAGCGTGGTGAGGTCCGCGGTGGCCCCGGGCCAGGCCAGCACGGTCGCGTAGAGCACGCGGCCGGCCTTGTCGCGGGTGAACCGGAAGTCCTTGGCCGTGCCCACCTTGGGGGCGACGAACGAGCCGCCGCCCATCTTGGTCGGGCCCTCGCCGTAGACGTCCCAGACGCGCGTGGAATAAATCGACTCGCCGACGCGGCCGAGGTAGGTGCCGAAGTCGGCGAGCACCGCGCGCTGCTCGGCCGGGATGGTGCCTTCGAGCGTCGGGGAGATGTTGAGCAGCATGTTGCCGCCCTTGCTGACCCGGTCGATCAGGGCGTGGATCATCTGGGTGCTCGAGTAGTAGCCGATGCCCCGGGTGTAGCTCCAGCTGCTGCTGGAGATCGCGTCGTCGGTCAGCCAGTACGGCGTGACGATGTCGGCCGGGCCGCCGCGCTCGTAGTCGGCGACTTCGCCGTTGGTGTTGAACCCGTGGTCGAAGTGCTTGAACGTCGAGACGACGTCCTTGCCCCACTTCTGCGCCTGGTTGTAGTAGTAGGCCAGGAATTCGAGGCGCTGCTGCTCCCCCACCGCGCACGGGCCGCTGTTGATGCAGTAGCCGGGCGAGTTCAGCGAGAAGTCCTGCCAGAGGATGTCGGGCTTGGCGCGGTCGATGACCTCCTTGAGCTTGGCCAGCCACAGCTGGTCGTGCTCGGCGCGCGGCAGCTGGCCGTACAGCTTGCGCAGGCTCGGGGTGCTCTGCGGCGGGGCGAAGTCGTAGAAGCCGTTGTAGTTGAACGCGTGGTGCATCGCGACCAGCAGCTTCAGGCCCTGCCCGCGGATGGCGTCGGAGAACAGCTTCAGCAGGTTGAGGTGCGGCCCGCGGGCCACCGAGTTCCACTCGTTGACCTTGCTGTCCCACATCGAGTACCCGTCGTGGTGCTCGGCGACCGGGCCGGCGAACTTCGCCCCGGACGCCTTGACGACCCGCGCCCATTCCTCCGGGTCGAACTGCCCGCCGTGGGAGGCGAGCTTCGGCGCGAACTGCACCGGGTTGCCTGCCGTGTCGGTGCCGCCGTCGATGAACCGGTCGTAGCCCCACACCGCCGGGTCGCCGTAGGTGGCCTTGTGGTGCTTGTTCTCGCCGCTGTCCGGGATGTACATGTTGCGGCCGTACCACTCGCTGCCGAACTCCGGCGTGGTGAAGGCGCCCCAGTGCCAGTAGATGCCGAACTTGGCGTCCTGGAACCACTCCGGCGCGGGCGGGTGCCGGTCGACCGACGGCCAGGTCGGTTCGTAGCACTGCGCCGCGGCGGCCGCCGCCGGGCCGGCCAGCGCGGGTGGCACGGCCGCCGCGGCGAGCCCGGCGGCCGCGAGGGCGCCGAACTGCCGGCGGGAGAACGGGTTCTGGGCAGGGGGCATCGTTGCACTCTCCTGGGTGAGGGGACTTAGCGGGAAATCAGGTGGTGCAGCAGGTCGTGCGGCACCTCGCGGCGGAAGGCGTCGAGGTTCTCCCGCACCTGGGCGGCGCTCGTGACGCCGACGAGGACGGAAGTGACGGCCGGGTGCGCGGCGGCGAAGGCGAGCGCGCACGCGGCCAGGTCGTACCCGGCCGACTCGGCGGCCTCCCGCATCCGCTGGGCTCGGGCCACCAGCTCCGCCGCGGCCGGGGCGTAGTCGAACCAGGCGCCGGGCCGGGGATCGATCAGCAGTCCGGAGTTGAACACCCCGCCGAGCACCACGTCGACCCCGCGGTCGGCGCACCGGTCGAGCAGGCGTTCGCCGCTGCGGTCGAGCAGCGTGTACCGGCCGGCGAGCAGGACCACGTCGACGTCGAGCCGCTCGACGAACCGGGCGGGCATCTCCCACTGGTTCATCCCGACGCCGATCGCGGAGACCACGCCTTCGTCGCGCAGCCGGCACAGTGCCGGCCACGCCTCGGCAGCGGCTTGCTCTTCGTGGTCGTCGGGGTCGTGCAGGTAGGCGATGTCGACGCGGTCGAGGCCCAGCCGTTCGAGACTGCCTTCGATCCCCCGGCGGACGGCGTCCGCGGAGAAGTCGAAGAAGCAGCCGCCGTCGGTGAGCGTCCGGCCCACCTTCGTCGACACGGTGAACGAGCCCGCGGGCAGCCCGGCCAGCGCCCGGCCGAGCCGGCGTTCGGCCAGCCCGAAGCCGTAGTAGGGCGCGGTGTCGAAGTAGCGCACCCCGGCGCCGGCCGCCGCGGCGACGACCTCCGCGGCGGCCTCGTCGTCGACGTCCCCGAAGACGTTGCCCAGGCCGGCGGTGCCCAGGCCGAGGTCCGCCATCAGGTCTGCCGCTTGCCGCTGGTGATGCGGGACATCACCAGCGCGATGAGGATGATCGCGCCGTTGAGCGCGCCGATCCACTGGGCGGGCACGCCGGCCAGGGTCAGCACGTTCTGGATCATGTACAGCAGCAGGATCCCGGTGAACGCGCCGAAGAGCGTGCCTCGGCCGCCGTTCAGGCTCACCCCGCCGATCACGGCCGCGGCGAACACCGTGAAGATGTAGCCGTTGCCCTGCGCCGCGGCGACGGACGCGAGCCGCCCGGACAGCAGCAGCCCGCCGAGCGCGGCCAGGACGCTGGCCCCGATCAGCACGATCCACACGATGCGGTCGGTCCGGATGCCCGCGGCCTTCGCCGCGTCCTCGTTGCCGCCGATCGCGTACAGGCTGCGGCCGAACCGGGTGTAGCCGAGCAGGACGATCCCGCCCGCGAACAACAGCACGCAGATCCAGATCGACGCCGGGATCCCCGCCCACAGCGTGGTGCCCAGGTAGAGCATCGAATCGGGCAGGCCGAAGAAGGTCTGGCCGCCGGAGATCCCGGTCAGCAGGCCGCGCAGCACGATCAGCATGCCGAGGGTGACGACGAACCCGCTCAGCCCGAACCGGACGATCAGCAGGGCGTTGAGCGCCCCCACCACCACGCCGACCAGCAGCACCACCGGCACGGCGGTCCACGAGGGCAGCAGCCCGAGCGAGTGGCCGCCACCGATCGTCAGCCAGGCCGCCACGCCGGGCGCGAGGCCGAACGTCGATTCCAGCGAGAGGTCCATCTTGCCGACGACCAGGACCATCGTCTGGGCGAGCACCAGCAGCGCGATCTCCGACATCGTCTGCAGGATGTTGATCACGTTGTCGTACTGGAGGAACACCGGGTTCACCAGCTGGCCGACGACGGCGATCGCGATGATCCCGGGCACCAGCGCGAAGTCGCGCAGGCGGGCCAGTGCGATGCGCCGGGGCGCGGCGGACGGTCCGGTCCGCGGCGGGGCGCCCACCGCGGCGGGGCTTTCAGGCATCGAGGTCGACTCCTTCCATGGCGGCCACGACCTCGCGGTCCTGCCAGCCTGCGGGCACTTCGGTGGTGAGCCGGCCGTGGACCACGACCAGCAGCCGGTCGCACAGGCGCAGGTCGTCGAGTTCGTCCGAGGCGATCAGCACCGCGGTGCCCGCCGCGGCGGCCTCCGCGACCTTGCCCAGGAGGAACTCCTTCGACCGCACGTCGACCCCGGCGGTGGGGGTGATCAGCACGAGCAGGCGGGGATCCCCGGCCAGGGCCCTGGCCATCACGACCTTCTGCTGGTTGCCGCCGGACAGCGCGGACACCGGCAACTCGGGGCCGGGGGTCTTGACCGCCAGCCGGGTGATCAGCGTCCCGGCGAGCCGGTCACGCAGGCCGGACCGGACGAAGATGCCGGGCCCGAGCCGGTCCATCACGCTCATCGTGGAGTTGTCCGCAATGGACATCTCCGGCACGAAACCCTGGTGGTGCCGGTCTTCCGGGACGAACCCGACCCCGGCGGCCAGCGCCGACGGGACGTCACCGGGCCGGGGCCGGGAGTCCCCGACGAAGACCGTGCCGGACGTCGGCTTGCGCAGCCCGACGAGGGCCTCGGCGAGCTCGGTCTTGCCGCTGCCGCCCGACCCGGCCAGCCCGACGATCTCCCCGGGCGCGACGTCGAACGACACGTCCTCGAAGAACGGCGCCAGGCTCAGGTCGGCCACCCGGAGCACGGGTTCGGTGCCGTGCCGGGCCGAGGACGCCCGTTCCTGCGTCGCCACGGCGTTCTCCCCGGTCATCGCCGCGACGAGGTCGGCCTTCGGCAACTCCGAGACCGGTGCGGTGAGGACGTGCCGGGCGTCCCGGTACACCGTCACCGTGTCGCAGATTTCGTACACCTCCTGCAGGTGGTGGCTGATGAACAGGAAGGTGACGCCCTGGCGCTGCAGCTCGGCGATGTGCCCGAACAGCCGGGTGATGGCGGCCCCGTCGAGCTGCGCGGTCGGCTCGTCGAGGATGACGAACCGGGCGCCGA
This sequence comes from Amycolatopsis sp. NPDC005003, assembly GCF_053600695.1. Lineage (NCBI taxonomy): Bacteria > Bacillati > Actinomycetota > Actinomycetes > Pseudonocardiales > Pseudonocardiaceae > Amycolatopsis > Amycolatopsis sp. NPDC005003. The sequence continues at coordinate 72,139 of NZ_JBSGAI010000014.1, forward strand.
ACGACAGGGCCCGCGCGATCTCGACGAACTGCCGCTGCTCGACGCTCAGCTCCCGGGCCGGCCGGTGCACGTCGACGGCCACCGACCAGCGTTCGAGCAGCTCCTCGGCCGACCGCCGCAGCGCGGACCAGCGGACGAGCCCGCCCCGGGTCTCCTGCCGGTTCAGGAACAGGTTCTCCGCCACCGACAGGTCGGGGATGATCGTCGACCGCTGGTACACGCAGGCCACCCGGGACCGCCAGGCGTCCCGGTCGGACCGGGCCGGCGCCGGTTCCCCGCTCAGCCGCACGGTTCCGGCGTCCGGCTCGGTCAGTCCGGTGAGGACGGACACCAGCGTCGACTTGCCGGCCCCGTTGCGGCCGACCAGCGCGTGCGTCTGTCCCGGTAGGACGGTCAGGTCGGCGTGGTCGAGCGCCACGGTGGCGCCGTAGCGCTTGACCACCCCGCGTGCCTCGACGACCGGCACGGTGCTCATGTTCGCTTCCTCTCTGAAGCGGGGCTGCCCGGGGCGCTTCAGCTCTTGCTGTTGCCCCACAGGGACTGGTCGTCGACCTTGACGCTGCTGATCGGGCCGAACGTGGCCCCGTCGGCGGTGACCAGCGGCGCGGCCAGCTGGTCCTCCATCAGGCCCTCGCGGATCTGCAGGATGGTGCTGTCGTGGTCGGTCTTGCCCGGTTTCGGCGTCTTGCCGTCGATGGCGTCCTTGACGTACTGCAGGGCGTACTTGGCGAACAGGTCCGCGGGCTGCGACACCGTCGCGTCCATCTCCCCCGCCCGGATCTTGGCGAGTTCCTCGGGGATGCCGTCGTTGGACACGATGAACACGTGCTTCGGGTCGCTCGCCGGGACCGCCAGGCCGCGCTGCTTCAGCAGCTGCAGCGTGCCGGACAGGGCGAAGCTGGACTGCATGTAGACGCCCTTGATGTCCGGGTTCGCGGTCAGCCGGGTCTGCAGCTTCTGGGCGGCGGTGTTGGCGTCCCAGTTGGTGGCCTCGCCGAACACCGTGATGCCCGGGAAGTTCTTCTTCATGCAGTCGTTGAAGGCTTCGGTGCGGTCGCGGCCGTTGATCGAGGCGAGGTCGCCCTGCAGCATCACGACCTTGCCCTGGCCGCCGAGCTTGGTGCCGAGGAACTGGCAGGCCTTCTCGCCGTAGGCCCGGTTGTCGGCGCGCACGACCATGTAGACGTTGCCCTGGTCGGGCCGGGTGTCGACGGACACGACCGGGATCTTCTTGGTCGCCAGCTGCTGCAGCGTCGGGATGATCGCCGCGGTGTCCTGCGGCGCCATCACCACGCCCTTGACGCCCTGGCTGATCATCGTCTGCACGTTCGCCGTGAGGTTGGCGACGTCGTTCTGCGAGTTGGTGGTCTTGAGGTCGAGGCCGAACTGGCCGGCGAACTGGGGCACGTACTTGATGTAGGCGTTCCAGAAGTCGGTGTCGGAGCGCGGGTAGTCGACGCCGACGACGGTCTTGCCGCCCGAAGCGGCGGTCGAGCCGCCGCCGCTGCAGCCGGCCAGTGCGGCCGCGGTCAGGACGCCGGCGGTGACGACAGTCGCGGCGCGCAGGTGCTGGAACTTCATGACCTCTCCTCGTTGACAGGTTTCGGGCGGAGACGAAGGCCGGACATCCCGCCGTCCACGGCGAGATCGGTGCCGGTGGTGGCGCCGGAGTCCGGGCCGGCCAGGTAGCAGATCGCCGCGGCGACCTCCTCGGCGGTGACGAGCCGGCCGGTGGGCTGGCGCGCGGCGAGGGCGGCCAGCTCGGCCGCGGGATCGTCGGCCTGCGCGAGCAGCCGGTCGATCCACGGGGTGTGCGCGGTGCCGGGGTTCACGCAGCACACGCGGATGCCTTCGGCCAGGTGGTCGGCGGCCATCGCGCGGGTGAGCGCCAGGACCGCGCCTTTCGTGGCGCTGTAGAGCGCTCGCTGCGGCAGCCCGGCGGTGGCCGCGATCGAGCAGGTGTTCACGATCGCCGCCGCGCCCGACGCGCGCAGGTGCGGCAGGGCCGCGCGGCTCACCCGCACCATGCCCACGACGTTGACGTCGAACACGCGGTGCCACTCCGCGTCTTCGTTGTCCTCGACGGTTCCCTGCGCCCCGATCCCCGCGTTGTTCACCAGGACGTCCAGGCCGCCGAGGTGCTCGACGGCGGCGGCGACCGCGGCTCGCACCGAGTCGTCGTCCGAGACGTCGGCCCGCACGCCGGTCAGGGGTGCCTCGACCTTGTCGTTCAGGTCGAGGCAGACCACCCGGGCGCCGCGCGCGGACAACCTCAGCGCGGTGGCGAGCCCGATCCCGGATGCCCCACCGGTCACGATCGCCCGGACGCCGTCGAACTCCCCGCCGCTCACGCGACCACCGCGTCCCGCTGCCAGACCGGGCCGTCGGGGAACCGGTACCGCGCCACGGACTCCTCGTGCAGCCGCGCCCCGAGCCCCGGCTCCCGCGGGGCCAGGTAGCGGCCCCGCTCGATCCGCACCGGGTCGACGAAGTGCTCGTGCAGGTGGTCGACGTACTCGATGACGCGGTCGGTCTGGGTGCCGCTCACCGCCACGAAGTCGAACATCGACAGGTGCTGCACCATTTCGCACAGCCCGACCCCGCCGGCGTGCGGGCACACCGGGACGCCGAACTTCGCGGCCAGCAACAGGATCGCGATGTTCTCGGTGACCCCGGCGACCCGGCTCGCGTCGAGCTGGAGGACGTCGATCGCCTCGGCCTGCAGCAGCTGCTTGAACATCACCGCGTTGTGCGTGTGCTCGCCGGTGGCCACCTTGATCGGCGCCACCGCCCGGCGGATCGCCGCGTGGCCGAGCACGTCGTCGGGTGAGGTCGGCTCCTCGATCCAGTACGGGTCGAACTCGGCGAGGGGGCGCAGCCATTCGATGGCCTGTCCGACGCCCCAGGCCTGGTTGGCGTCGATGGCGATCCGGATGTCCGGCCCGACGACGTCCCGCGCGAGCCGCAGCCGCCGGACGTCTTCGTCGAGGTCGGCGCCGACCTTGAGCTTGATCTGGGTGAAGCCGTCGGCGACCGCCTCCGCCGAGAGGGCCGCCAGCTTCTCCGGCGAGTAGCCGAGCCAGCCGGGAGTCGTGGTGTAGGCGGGAAAACCGGTCTCCAGGAGCTCGGCCTGGCGGGCCGCGCGGCCCGGCTCGGCGCGGCGGAGGATGTCGAGGGCTTCGTCGCGGGTCAGGGCGTCCTGCAGGTACCGGAAGTCGACCAGGTCCACCAGTTCTTCCGGGGGCATTTCGGCCAGCAGCCGCCAGACGGGCTTGCCTTCGCGGCGGGCCCGCAGGTCCCACGCCGCGTTGACGATCGCGGCCGCGGCCATGTGGATCGCGCCCTTGTCCGGGCCCAGCCACCGGAGCTGGCTGTCGCCGGTCAGGCGCCGGGAGAAGGCGCCGAGGTCGGCGAGCGCCTCGTCCACCGGCATCCCGGCGACCAGGGGCACCAGCGCCCGGACGGCGGCGACCTCGACGTCGTTGCCGCGGCCCACGGTGAAAGCGAGCCCGTAGCCCTCTTCGCCGGCGCTGGTGCGGATGGTCACGTACGCCGCCGAGTAGTCGGGTTCCGGGTTCATGGCGTCCGACCCGTCCAGGCTCAGCGACGTCGGGAAGCGCACGTCCACGGCGTCGATGGCGCTGATCACTTCGGCCAACGGGGCCACCTCTCCTTCGGGGCAGACAACATATGTATGGCTACGCGTCGGCACGCGGAATGTCCAGAGTCGGTCCGTAACACGGCAATAACTTGGACTCACTGTAGTTATTGACTACTTTCCGCACTTATACGTATGACGACTGGTTTGAGCTTTGAACAAGACATCATATGTCTGCTACGGTCCCCGGCCATGCGCTTCCAACGCCTCGGCGACCCCGGCCACGAGATCCCCGTCGTCCTCGACGAATCCGGTGCGGCGCGGGACCTGCGTTCGCTCACCCCGGACGTCGACGGCGCCTTCTTCGCCGCCGACGGCGTCGCGCGGACCAGGACGGCGCTGGGCGAAGGCACGCTGCCGGTGCTGGATTCCGCGGGCCTGCGCGTCGGCGCGCCGGTGGCCCGGCCCGGCCTGCTCGCCTGCATCGGGCTGAACTACTCCGACCACGCCGCGGAAACCGGCGCGCGGCCGCCCGCCGAGCCGGTCGTGTTCCTCAAGGCCACCAACACGATCGTCGGCCCGGACGACACCGTGCTCATCCCGCGCACCAGCACCAAGACCGACTACGAGGTCGAACTCGCCGTGGTGCTCGGCGGGCGGGCGCGGTACCTGGCGACGCCGGAGGACGCCGACGCGGTCATCGCCGGGTACGCCGTCTCGAACGACGTCAGCGAGCGCGACTTCCAGCACGAACGCGGCGGCCAGTGGACCAAGGGCAAGTCCTGCGAGACGTTCAACCCGCTCGGCCCGTGGCTGGTCACCCCGGACGAAGCCGGCGATCCCCGGGATCTGGGCCTGCGTCTGTCCGTCAACGGGGAGCAGCGCCAGGACGGCACCACGAAGAACATGCTCTTCGACGTCCGGCACATCGTCTGGTACCTCAGCCAGTTCATGGTGCTCGAGCCGGGCGACGTCGTGAACACCGGCACCCCGGCCGGCGTCGCGTTCGGCGCCAACGACTTCCCCTATCTGTCCGAAGGGGACGAAGTGACCGTGGAGATCGACGGCCTCGGCCGCCAGCACCACCGGATCGGCCGGGCGTGACCGGCCGGCGCGTCGACGCGCACCACCACCTGTGGCAGACCTCGGTCCGCCGCCACGCGTGGCTCGACGGCGACGGGACCGCGGCCATCCGCCGCGACTTCACCCCGGCCGACCTGCGCGCGGCCGCCCCGGGAATCGACGCGACCGTGCTCGTCCAGGTCCTGCCGGACCTCGAGGAGTCGATCGGGTTCCTCGCGATCGCGGCCGCCGAGCCGCTCATCGCCGGCGTGGTCGGCTGGCTCGACCTCACCGGCTCGCCCGCGCGGGACCTCGACCGGCTGCGGTCCGCGCCGGGCGGCGAGTTCCTGAAGGGCATCCGGCACCTCGTCGAGCCCGAGCCCGACCCGCGCTGGCTCGAGCGCGAAGACGTGCTGGCCGGACTCGCGGCGGTGCGCGACGCCGGGCTGGTGTACGACCTGCTCGTGCGGCCCCACCAGCTCCCCGCGGCCACCGCGGCGGTCCGGGCGCTGCCGGACCTCACCTTCGTCCTCGACCACCTCGCGAAACCGCCGATCGCCACCGGGGAACTCGAGCCCTGGGCGACCGAGCTGGCCACCCTGGCCCGGGAACCCAACGTCGTCGCGAAGCTGTCCGGTCTCGTCACGGAAGCCGACCGGGAACACTGGACGCCCGCGGATCTGCGGCCGTACGCGGAAACCGCGCTCGCCGCCTTCGGCCCGGACCGGCTGATGCTCGGCTCGGACTGGCCGGTCTGCCTGCTCGCCGGGACGTACGCGGAAGTCATGGGCGCCGCCGAAAGCCTCCTCGACGGCTTGACGCCGGCCGAGCAGGACGCCGTGCGCGGCGGGACCGCGACCCGCGTCTACGGACTGGCGTCATGACTGCGACCGTCCGGCTCGCGTATGGCGAGACCGGCCTGGATCTCACCATCGACCCGGACGTCACCACCGTCGTGACCCCGGTGCACCACCCCGTCACCGAACCCGCGGACGTGTTGCTGCGCCGGGCGTTGCGCGAACCGGTCGCCGGGCCGCCGCTGCGCGAGCGGGTGCGGCCCGGGCAGACCGTCGCGATCTCGGCGTGCGACGGGACCCGGCCGCAGCCCCGCGAACTGATGATCCCGGCGATCCTCGCCGAACTCGACGGCATCGTCCGCCTCGAGGACGTTGTCATCCTCGTGGCGACCGGCACCCACCGCGGCAACACCGCCGCCGAACTGCGCGCCATGTTCGGCGACGAGGTCGCCGGCACCGTGCGGATCGTCAACCACGACGCCCGCGACCGCGCGAGCCTGACCTGGCTGGGCCGCCACGGCGACGACGTCCCGGTGTGGCTGAACAGCGAGTGGGTGGCCGCGGACGTCCGGATCACCACCGGGTTCGTCGAACCGCACTTCTTCGCCGGCTTTTCGGGCGGGCCCAAGCTCGTCGCCCCGGGGCTGGCGGCGCTGGAGACCGTGCTGGTGCTGCACGACGCCCGCCGGATCGGGCACGCGAACGCCACCTGGGGCATCACCGAAGGCAATCCGGTGCACGACGACGTCCGCGCGATCGCCGCGGCCACCGGGGTAACCTTCGCCCTCGACGTGATCCTCAACCGCGACAAGGCGGTCATCGGCGCCTTCGGCGGCGACCTCCCGGCCATGCACGCGGCCGCGACCCGCGCCGCCCGTGACGTCGCCATGCGGCCGGTGCCGGCGCCCTTCGACGTCGTGGTGACGACCAACTCCGGGTATCCCCTCGACCAGAACCTCTACCAGGCCGTCAAGGGGATGTCGGCGGCGCACCGGATCACCCGGCCGGGCGGGACGATCGTCTGCGCCGCGGAGTGCCGGGACGGGTTTCCCGACCACGGCTCCTACCGGGAGGTCCTCGCGTCGGCCGGTTCCCCGGCGGCACTGCTCGCGGAGATCGCGGCCCGCCCGGTGACCGTGCCCGACCAGTGGCAGGTCCAGATCCAGGCGAAGATCCAGGACGACTGCCGGGTCGTGGTGCACACCGATTTCCTCACCGAGGCCGACCTCGCGACGGCGCACCTGACCCGGACCACCGACATCGCCGCCACCGTGGCCGAGGCGCTCGACCGGGCCGGACCGGGTGCCCGGGCCTGCGTCCTGCCGGAAGGCCCGCTGACGATCCCATATGTGCCGGCATGAGCACCGCCGACGTACTCTTTCCCGCGGAGGCGGCATGAACACCGCCGACGTACTTTCTCCCGCGGAGGCGGCATGAACACCGCCGATCTCGGCTTCGCGCGGGTCGACCTGGACCGCGAAGACCGGCAGGGACTCCCGGAAGTCGTTTACGGGCCGGGAAAAGCCCCGGGGCAGATCGCCGCGATCGTGCGGACGCTGCTCGCCCACAACTCCGGTCCGGTGCTGGTCACCCGTGTCGAAGCCGAGCCCGCTCGGGCGGTGCTGGCCGAGGTCCCCGGCGGCCGCTACTCCTCCGGCGCGCGGCTCCTGGTGTGGCGCCCGGCTCCGGCGACCGCCTTCACGGTCGCGGTGGCCGCGGCCGGGACGTCCGACGGCCCGGTCGCCGAGGAAGCGGCGGAAGTCGCCGCGGCCATCGGCCTCTCGGTGGACGCGGTCACCGATGTCGGCGTGGCCGGGATCCACCGCCTGCTGGCCGAAGCCGAACGGCTGCGCGAGGCCGACGCGGTCATCGTCGTCGCGGGCATGGAGGGCGCGCTCGCTTCGGCCGTCGGTGGCTTGGTCGCTTGCCCGGTGATCGCCGTCCCCACCTCCACCGGGTACGGCGCCGGCCTCGAAGGCGTCACCGCGCTGCTCGCCATGCACGCCTCCTGCGCGGCGGGCATCACCGTCGTCAACATCGACTCCGGGTTCGGTGCGGCCATGGCCGCGTTCCGGCTCGCTCAGGTTTTGCGGAGGCCCCGATGACGATCTGCGTCATCTCGCCGTTCACCGGCCTGGCCGGGGACATGCTGCTGGCTGCTCTCGTCGACGCCGGTGCGCCGCTGGAGCGGGTTCGGGCCGCCGTCGCCGCCAGCGGGCTGACCGGGTGGGAGCTGCACGTGGAGTCCCTGCTCACCCACGGGTTGACGGCCGCCCGCGCGCACGTGGGCGTCACCGACGAGGCCACCAGCCGGCCCGCGGCCGAGCTGATCGCCATGGCCGGGCGGGTCGAGCCCGCGCCGGTGGCGGCCCGAGCCGTCGCCGCCCTTCGCGCGATCGCCGAAGTGGAAGGCAGGCTGCACGGGGAAGATCCCGCACGCGTCCACCTCCACGAACTCGGCGGGCACGACACGCTCGTCGACGTCATCGGCGTCTTCGCCGCACTCGACGCCCTGGAAGTGTCCACTGTGTACTGTGGCGCGCTCCCCCTCGGCACCGGCACGGTCCGCACCGCACACGGCCTTCTCCCCTGCCCCGCCCCGGCGACCGCCGCCCTGCTCGAGGGCGCGCGGGCGGTCGGCAGCGACCTCACCGGCGAGACCGTCACGCCCACCGCGGCCGCGGTGCTGAAGGCCGCCGGCGCCCGGTTCGAGCCGCCGCCGGAATTCCGCCTGCTGGCCACCGGCTACGGCGCGGGCACCCGGTCGCTGCCGGACCGGCCGAACGTCGCGGTCGTGCACCTCGGCGAGCCGGTCGACGCCGGGCAGCGCACGCTCGTGGTGCTGGAAACGAACCTCGACGACGTCACCGGCGAAGTGCTCGGGCACGTCGTCGGCGCGGTCCTCTCGGCCGGCGCGCTCGACGCGTGGATCAGCCCGGTGACGATGAAGAAGGGCCGGCCGGCCCACGTCCTGCACGTGCTCGCCGAACCGGCGCACGCCGCCCGGCTCGGGGACCTGGTGCTCGCCGAAACCGGCAGCCTCGGCTTCCGCGAGTACCCGGTTCGCCGCACCGCGCTGGCGCGGGAGACCGAAACGGTCGACGTCCTCGGGAGGCCGGTGCGGCGCAAGCGCGGGCCGCACGGCGCGAAACCCGAGCACGACGACGTCGTGGCGGCCGCGAGGGAACTCGGGCTGCCGGCCCGCGTCGTCGCGACGATCGCCGCGGCACGCTGATGGACGGGACCCGGCTCGTCACCCACCTCGCCGGCCTCGGCCGCCTCGCCGTGGCGTTCTCCGGCGGCGCCGATTCGGCGCTGGTGCTCGCGGCCGCCGTCCGCGCTCTCGGTCCGGCGGACGTGCTCGCCGTGACGGCGAACTCCGCGAGCCTGGCCGCGGTGGAGATGGCGGACGCGCGGCGGATCGCGGCGGACCTCGGGGTCCGCCACCTGACCCCGCCGACCGGCGAGCTGGCCGAGCCCGGGTACGCGGCCAACGGGCGACGGCGCTGCTACTTCTGCAAGTCCACCGTGCTCACGACGATCGCCGAAGTGGCCGTCGCCCACGGTTTCCCGGCGCTGGCCACCGGGACGAACGCCGACGACGCGGCCGACCCGTTCCGGCCGGGCATCCGCGCGGGCGACGAACTCGGCGTGCACACCCCGCTGCGCACCCTCGGACTGTCCAAACAGGACGTGCGAGCCATCGCCCGGGACTGGGGGCTGGTCTGGGCGGACAAGCCGGCGGCGCCCTGCCTGGCCAGCCGGGTCCGGTACGGCATCCCGATCACCACGGCCACGCTGGCGCGGGTGGAACAGGCGGAATCGGCGGTGCGCGCGTTCCTGGCCGGGCGGAGCGTGCACTTCCGCGACCTGCGGGTCCGCGACCTCGGCGGTACCGCCCGGATCGAGCTCGACCCCGCGGTGGCCGCCGAAATCGGCGACGATCCGCGGCTGCTCGGCGCCGTCCGGGCACTCGGGTTCACCGAGGCCGCCGTCGCGCCCTTCCGCTCCGGCGCGCTCAACCACGAACCGGGCTGACGTCCCGGGCTCCCTTCCCCCCATCGAATACATGGCGTATCGTAATGCACGGTGTATTCGATGCACCGTGCATCGAGCACCGCCGAGGAGAAGGAATGAGCCGCGCCCGCCGCATCGACACCCACCAGCACGTCATCCCGCCGCGCTACGCCGAGTGGCTGCACAAGAAGGGCCTTCGCCCCGGCGGGGTGGACGTGCCTTCGTGGTCCGAATCCGCCGCGCTGAAGTTCATGGACGGCCACGACATCCAGACCGGCGTGCTGTCGCTGTCCGCGCCCGGCGTGTACTTCGGCGACGCCGCCGAAGCGCGCCGGTGGGCCCGGGAGATCAACGACTTCTGCGCTGCCGTCGTGGCCCGGCACCCGGACCGGTTCGGCTTCTTCGCCACCCTCACGCTGCCCGACGTGGACGGCGCGCTCGCCGAGGCGGAGTACGCCCTGGACACGCTGCACGCCGACGGGATCGTGCTGCTGGCCAACAACGACGGCCGCTACCTCGGCGACCCGGCGTTCGAGCCGCTGCTGGCGTTCCTGCACGACCGCGGGACGGCGGTGTTCATCCACCCCGGCGAGCTGCCCGCCCCGGAGGTCCCCGGCATCCCGACGTTCACCGCGGACTTCCTGCTCGACACGACCCGGACCGCGATCAGCCTGATCCTGTCCGGCGCGATGAAGAAGTACCCGGGGATCAAGTTCATCCTCGCCCACGCGGGCGGGTTCGTGCCCTACATCGCCTACCGGATCCTGCTGACCGTGCTCAACGAAAAGAACAAGGCGCAGCAAGCGTGGACGCTGCTCGACCAGAAGCACCAGGTGCCCAAGCACCTGGCCGTGCTCAAGCAGTTCTACTACGACATCGCGCTGTCGGCGAGCCCCGCCGCGCTGCCCAGCCTGCTGGAGGTCGCCGACCCCGACCACATCACCTACGGCTCGGACTTCCCGTTCGCACCGCCGGCGGTGGTCGGGTTCCTCGACGGCCAGTTCGAGGAGTACCGGATGCACTCGTCCCTGCGCACCGCGATCGACCGCGGCAACGCCGAGGCCCTCTTCCCCCGGCTCAAAGGCTGATTCCCGGCGGTTCCCGCGGTTTCCGCCGGCGACGCCGACCGGGACTACGGCGACCGGAACGTCTTCCGGTACGCGCTCGGGCTGACCCGCACGGTCTGCGCGAACTGGGCCCGGAAGTTGCTCGGCGACGGGAACCCCACCTGCCCGGCGATCCGGTCGACGGTGTGGTCGGTCAGCTCCAGCAGCTCCTGGGCCTGCCGGATCCGCACCCCGGCCAGCCACTGGATCGGGCTCTGCCCGGTCTCGGCGTGGAAGTGCCGGGTCAGCGTCCGGGTGCTCATGCCCGCCGCGTCGGCGATGTCGGCCAGCGTGAGCGGACGGTGGGCGTTCTCCTCGATCCACGCGAGCGCCTTCTCCAGCGTCGCGGTCTGGTAGGTCGGGCGGTTGCGCAGGATGTACTGCCCCTGCCCGCCGGTGCGCTGCAGGGGCGCGACGGCGAGCCGCGCGGCGTCGGCGGCGACCGCGGCGCCGTAGTCGCGCTCCACGAGGTGCAGGCACATGTCCAGGCCGGCCGACGCGCCCGCGGACGTCAGGATCTGCCCGTTGTCGACGTACAGCGCGTCCGGGTCGACCTGCACGGCCGGGTACCGGCGGGCCAGCTCGTCGGTGGCGAGCCAGTGCGTGGTGGCCCGCTGCCCGTCGAGCAGGCCGGCCTCGGCCAGTGTGAAGGCGCCGACGCAGATCGACGCGACCCGCGTTCCGCGCGCCACCACGGCCCGCAGGAAGTCCACGACCCCGTCCGGGGTCGGCCGGTCCGGGTCGTTCCGCCCGGGGACGACCACGAGATCGGCGTGTTCGACGTCGTCGAGGCCGGTGTCGACGGCGAGCCGCACCGGGCCCGCCCCGACCGCCGGCTCCGGGCCGGCGACGACGACCCGGTAGCCCCCGCGGCCGTCCGGCAGCCGCACCCGGCCGAGTACTTCGATCGGCGTGGCCAGATCGAAGGCGATCACGTCGTCGAGAGCCAGCACCGCAACCGTGTACATGCGGCCACGCTACGCCGGGTGGCGCGATCCAGGCGGCGGGCTACCCGTTGGCCAGGCGACGGCGGACGGTGCGTTCCAGGATGCCGAGGGTGGCCTTCAGGGCGGACTCGGGGACCACCGGGAAGGTGAGGCGCCGCTTCCACTCCTCGCCGATCTCCGACCAGTCGTAGTAGGACGTGACGCGGGTGCCGCCCTCGACCGGCTCCAGCCGGTAGCCGTAGATGTGGCGGACGTGCGTCCCCGTCCGGCCCTCGACGGTCCAGGCGATCTCCTCGCCCGGGACGAGCTTGGTGATGACGACTTCGACGTCGTACCGGCCGAGGGGCACGTCTCCGAGCGCTTCGCGGTCCATGTGCACCACGAACCGGTCGCCGGCCCGCTCGACCGGGTCTCCCTCGGCGGCCATGAGCATGCCCGACGCGTCGATGTCCACGTGTCCCTCCGGGTCGGTCAACACCGCGAAAACGGCGTCCGCGGGCGCCGGGACGAGCCGGGAAACCTCGAGGCGTTCGGCGCTCTCGGCCGAGGTTTCCGCCGTCGCGGTCAGTACCGCGCGAGCGAGGACGTGACCGGCCATGGTGAAGCCGAGAACGGCCGGGGTGACGTCGGCGGGGACGCCGATCGACGCGGTGTCGAGGGCGTGCACCACGAAGAAGTAGCGGTGCGGGCCGTGCCCGGCCGGCGGCGCCGCGCCGATGAAGCGGGCTTCGCGGGTGTCGCCCGGCAGCTGGAAAGCGCCTTCCGGGAGGCCCGCGCCGGTGGCGTCCCCGGCGCCTTCGGGCAGTTCGGTGACGGTGGCCGGGATGTCAGCGACCGCCCAGTGCCAGAAGCCGGAGCCGGTGGGGGCGTCGGGGTCGTAGACGGTGACGGCGTAGCTCTTCGTGCCCGCCGGGGCGCCGCTCCACGACAGCTGCGGGGAGCGGTCCCGCCCCGACCGGTGCTCGGGCGGCAAGGCGGCGCCGTCGGCGATCGTGGTGCTGGTGACGGTGAAGGAGGGCACTTCGGGCAGCCGGGCGAACGGGTCGTTCATCGGATCGCTTTCTTCCGGGTTGAGGACTCTGCCATCGACCATAGCACCAATAATCGATTATCTGCCCGATCGTCTATGCTGGCGAGGTGACTGCTGCACCCGGCCGGCCCATGCTGTCCGAGCAGGCCTACGAGCGCCTGCGGGACGCGATCATGCGCGGGCAGTACGCCCCCGGCCAGGCCCTGAAACCGCAGGACCTGGCCAGGGAGCAGGGTGTGAGCCTGGCCGTGGTGCGCGAGGCGCTGGTGCGGCTGGTGGGCGACGGCCTCGCCGACCGCCTGCCCAACCGCGGCTTCGCGGTCCCGGCTTTTTCGGACCGCCGCTGGCAAGAGGTCGCGGAGGCCCGCCGGACGGTCGAGCCGCTCGTGCTGCGCCTGTCCCTCGAGCGCGGCGACCTCGAGTGGGAAGCCCGGGTGCGGGCCACGCACCACCGGCTGGCCCGCACGCCCCCCGGCGAAGGCCGCCACTACAGCGGCGAGTGGGCCGAAGCGCACCGGGTCTTCCACCGCACGCTGCTGGAGGGCTGCGGCAACCCGGTGCTCCTGGAGACGTTCGACCGCCTGTGGACGGCGAGCGAGCTGGCCCGCCGCTGGTCGGCTCACCGCACCCCCGGCCGCGACCACCTCGCCGAGCACGCCGAGCTGGAGCGGACGGCGTTGGCCCGCAACGCCGATGCGGCGGCCGAGGCACTGACCCGGCACCTCACGACCACCGCGGCGGCCCTGACCGACGACCCGGCTCAGGGTTGAGAGCCCGGCCGGCGCGACTGCCACAAAGCTCAAGCCCGGCCGGAACCGGCCCCTCAGGTCAGGTTGGCGTCCATCGACCGGCCCGGGATCGCGGCCAGCTCGGCCAGGGTCTCGCCGTCGAGTGTGATGGCCGCGGTGGCGAGGTTGGCCTCCAGGTGCGCCCCCGTCGCGGTGCCCGGGATCAGGTGGACGTTCGGGGCCCGGTGCAGCAGCCAAGCCAGGCCGATCTGCGCCGGCGTGTGACCGAGGGCCCGCGCCACCGCCCGCACCGCGGGCTCGTCGGTGACCTTCGGCAGGCCGGGGAACGCGCCGCCCAGCGGGAAGAACGGGACCCAGGCGATGCCCTCCGCCACGCACAGCTCGAGCATGTCCTCGTCGTCGCGGCTGACGAGGCTGTAGGCGTTCTGCACGCAGGCGATCCCCGCCGGGAGCGCCCGGCGCAGGACGTCGAGCGTGACCGCGCTGAGCCCGATCGCGCCGATCTTGCCCTCGTCGCGCAGGGCCGTCAGCACCGCGAGCTGGTCGTCGAGGCCGACGCGCTGGTCACCTTCGGCGACCAGCCCGGGGCGCCGGTCGGCGCGGCGCAGGTTGACCAGCGGGATCCGGTCCAGCCCGAGCGAACGAAGGTTGTCCTCGACGCTCGCGCGCAACTCCTCCGGCCGCTGCGCCAGGCGGAGCGGGAGCGGGCCGCCGGAGTCCGGATCGGCGCCGACCTTGGTGGCGACCAGCACCTCCGATCCGACGGCCTCGCGGACGACGCCGTTGACGAACCCGGCGCCGTAGAACTGGGCCGTGTCGACGTGGTCGACGCCGAGCTCGACCGCGCGGCGCAGGAGGGCGACGGCCGCGGCGCGGTCGTCATGCAGGCGCTCGAGCTGCATGGCCCCGTAGCCGACCCGGGTCACGATCCGGCCGGCGAGCGCGCCGCGAGCGGTGGAAGGCATGGGTGTCCCCGTTCTCGTGCGATGATGGCGAAGCGGAGGAACCTCCGCTAAGCCGACCGTAGCACAACCGGAGGTGCCTCCGCTTTGCCTTCGCCCGAACCCGCCCGGCCGGTGCGCTCGGACGCGCGCCGCAACCGGGACAAGCTCGTCGCGGTCGCGCGCGCCGCGTTCGCCGCCGCCGACGGCGCCGTCACCCTCGAAGCCGTCGCCCGCGAGGCCGGCGTCGGGATCGGGACGCTCTACCGGCACTTCCCGACCCGCGAGGCACTCGTCGAAGCCGTCTACGCCGCGGAACTCGACGACGTGACGGACAGCGCACCGGCCCTGCTGGCCGATTCAGCGCCCGAGCAGGCCCTCCGCGCGTGGATGGACCGCTACGCGGCGTTCGTGGCGACCAAGCGCGGGATGGCGGACGTCCTCCGCGCGGGCGTGGCGTCGGGCCGGATCGCAACCCCGGTGACGCGGCAGCGCATCACGGCCGCGATCGGCGCGATCCTCGAGGCCGGCGCCGAGGCGGGCACGCTGCGCCGGGCCGACCCCGAGGACGTGACACTGATGCTGCTCGGCGTGTTCCTGTCCACGGCCGACGAGCGCGACCCCGAGCGGATCGGGCGGATGCTCGATCTGCTCGTCGGCTCTTTGCGCGTAAACCGCTGAAGCCGGTCAGCCGCGCGGCTTCGCGGTGGCGAGCGAAATCACCGCCAGCACCGTGTTCACGGCGGAGATCGCGACGGTGAACTTCGCCGCCTTGCCCCGCAGTTCGCCGCGCGCACCGGCGTAGGCGGCGGCCGCGGTGTCCGCCGCGTTGACGAGCACCGCCTGCCGCAGGATCCGCCGGGCCGACGGGTCGTCCGCCTTCAGCAGCAGCAGGTCCGTCCCGAGGACCAGGGTGCGGATGCCGAACATCCGCGCGGGGTAGCCGAACCGCTCGTCCTCCCCCGGCGCACTGCCCAGGCTCGCCGCCATCCGGCCGGGGGCCAGCACCCCCACCGCGCCGTTGAAGAGCCGCACGCAGGCCAGCGCTTTCCGCGCGGCGTCACCCGGTTCCATCGATCCACCTCGCCGTAGTGCCGGAGTTCATGGGCGAAGTGTAGGACCGGCGACAGCCGATTGCCCGCTCCTCGTCGGCGACGAGGAGCGGGCAACGCAGGGCGATCAGGACGCCGAAACGGAATAACTGTTCGACGTGAAGTTCAGGCCGCCTGACGACGAGGTGATTTCGAAGCCGAACTGGACCTCGCCGAGGGTGACGTCGCCGAACCAGCCGCGGGCCTTGATCCAGTTCAGCACCGCGAGGATGTCCACGGTTCCGGCGTCGGTGTTCGAGGTGCGGAGGAACGAGAACACCGCGTTCGACCCGTTCGATCCCTTGTAGACGTCCCAGGTGTGGCCGCCGACGCTCACCGTCGTCTGCTTGCTGCCGATCGGGCCGACCGCGCCCTGCTTGTTGACCCACAACATGATTTCGTAGGCGTTGTTGTTCGCCCAGATGTCATAGGCGGTCTCGTAGGCACCGCTGCCCGGGCGGCTCACGTTGAAACTGCTGGACACCTGGCGCAGCGAACCGATCGTGCGGCCGACGTTCTTCGCCGAGTGCGGGTACGACTTGACCCCGCCGGTGTTCGGGTGGTTAGCCCACACTCCCCAGTTCGAGTAGGAATTCGCCCAGATCGACTGCGGCCCCGCCCCGCCGCCCCAGACGTCGTTGCGGACGGTGTACCCGCCGTTGGACCAGGTCGCCCACTGGTCCGAAGACGACCAGGTGGCCGCTTCGGCCACCCCGGCCGTGGTCGCCACCACGGCGGCCGCGGTCAGTGAGACGAGCAGGGAGCGCACAACGTTGTGCATTGGTAGGTCCTTTCCGGGTTGACTCGGTGTCGAATCGTTTCGACGACTTATCCGGCGCCGGCGCGGCGTGAACGGGAGTGGCCCGACTATCGCAGCCGAGTTGCGTACCGGTCAAGATACTGTCGGTGATTTACCCGCATTCGACCAGCATCGATCAAATGCCATCGAACAATACTTCGACGATTTCGATCCGGCCGCAGTTTTCGATTTCGTCGAATCGAAATACGTTTTCTGCACGCCAGCAGGAGATCGCCGACGACACCGCATTGTCGATGCGTTTCGACGGCCGCCCGGCCACCCGGCTTGACTCATGTCAGGTTCCTGACATACGGTGGGCATGTCAGGAACCTGACAACGAATCGAAGGAGCAGCACCATGCCCGCCACCGGCCCCGACTTCATCTCGCTCCAGGCGCGCGACCTGGCCGCCTCGCAGGCGTTCTACGAGCGGTACCTCGGCCTCGTCCGCTCGCCGGCCGGCCCTCCGCACGCCGTCGTCTTCGAGACGAAGCCGATCGCGTTCGCCCTGCGCGACGTCGTTCCCGGCACCGACCTCGACGCCGCCGCCCGGCCCGGCATCGGTGCCGCGATCTGGCTCCACGCCACCGAGGTCCAGGCCATCCACGACGCACTGGCCGCCGACGGGCACACCATCGTCTCCGCCCCGATCGACGGCCCCTTCGGCCGGACGTTCACCTTCGCCGACCCCGACGGCTACCACGTCACGCTGCACGACCGCAGCTGAGCTACGGCTCCGAGCGCGCTTCGGCGTCCCCGGCGAGCAGCAGGTAGGCGGCGGCCGTCCAGGTGTAGGCGCGGTCGCGCAGGCCGTCGCCGGTCAGGGCGTCGAAGTTCTCGGCGAACCCGGACTTTTCGCACACCGCACGGAACCGGGCGCTGACGCGGTCGGCGAGCGCCGGCGCGCCGGCGCGCCGGAGGCCGTCTTCGATCAGCACCGTGACCGGCGCCCACACCGGTCCGCGCCAGTAGCCGTCCGCCTCGTAGCACGCCGACGACGGCCGCTCGGTCGCCAGCCCGATCTCGGTGAGGTGCGTCTCCAGCCCGGCCACGACCTGGTCCCGGACGTCCGGCGGCAGGTGTTCGCCGAGCACGATCGGCATCAGCTCCAGCAGGCTCGCCCCGGACTGCACCGCCCCGGTCGCGGCCGAGCGGCTGACGAACTTCGAGCCGTCCCACAGCTCGCCCAGCAGGGCCGCCAGCATGCGCTCGGCTTCGGCTTCCCACCGCTCGGCCGCGGCGGGATCCCCCTGCCCGGCGGCCAGCACGGCCAGTTCCTTCAGTTGCAGCACCAGGAACGCGGCGAGGTCGGGCGTCTGCACGAGCCGCCGATCGGCGAACGGCGTCGCGTTGTCCCAGCCGCTGTCGTTGCCGTGCTCGTAGTGGGCGAACGGGCCGCCGGGCACGCGGCGGTGCTCGAGCCAGAACGTCGTCCACGCCGCCAGCTGCCGGTAGGCGAGCCCGGGTTCGGGCAGGCCACCGGGCAGCCGGCCGCGCAGCCGGCTCAGCGCCCAGCCGTGGACGGGCGGTTTGACGAAGTTGCGCAGCACCTCGGCGTGGGTGATCGAGTCGGGCAGCGCGCCCCGGTCGTCCTGGTGGTCGAAGACGACCTGGAACTGGTGCCAGGCCAGCTCGGGCCGTCCCGCGGCCAGCGCGAGCGCGGTGAAGCAGTGGTCCCAGCTCCACACCTTGTCCATCCAGTGCTTCGACATCAGCACCGCCGGACGGCCGAGGAACCCGGCGGGCGCCACGATGGCCGACCACAGCACGTAACAGGCGAGCTCCGCCGCCGGTGTCCGCTCGCTGCGCCACGGCGCCACCGAATCGGCGAAGGCGGCGAATTCCGCACTGGCGGCGGCGACCACGTCGTCGAACGGCGTGGTCGCCGAGTACGGCTCGCGGACGCCGTCGAGCTCCTCGATCGCCACCTCCCAGGCACCGCCGCTCACGACGACGGCCCGCTCGGCGGTCCCGAGCGCTTCGGCACCCTCGTGCCGGAGGTGTCCGGAAAGGACGGTGACCCGGTAGCGGCAGCCGGTTTCGTAGGAGGTGAACACGGCCGAGCCGTCGACCGGATCGGCGAAGAAGTAGGTGCCGGTGAACGGGGTCAGCGTGGGCTCCGCCGCCCGGATCCGCAGCCTCAGGCCGTGCCCGGCGATCCGGAGCACGTCGGGTGCCGCGAAGGCCGCCGTGATCCGCCGGTCGCCGGCACCCCAGGTGAGCGCGGCCGGGGTGGCGGCGGCCGGGACCTCCACCCGGTTCCCGCCGCTTTCCGGGACCAGTGCCAGGACGGCGTGCATGCCGTGGCGGTGGGACACCAGGTGCAGGTCGCCGGCGTAGGTGGCCTGGGCCACCACCGGGGAGACGTCGAACCACGATCCCGGGTGGCTGAAGGGGATTTCCCGCAGCGAAAATTCGCCCGTGGGCACAGAAGCCGTCCTTTCCGAGAGGGGCTCAGTCCTTGACGGCGCCCGCGGTGACGCCGGCGGCGACGAACCGCTGCGCCAGCACGAGGAGCACGGCGGCGGGCACGGAGGCGACCACCGCCGTCGCCATGATGGAGTTCCATTCCTGGTTGTTGTTGCCGATGTAGCGGTAGATCCCCAGGGTCAGCGGCCGCATCGAGCCGCCGCCGTCGAGCGTCGCCGCGAAGACGAAGTCCGACCAGGCCCACAGGAACGAGAACAGGCCCGCGGTCACCACCCCGTTGCGGCTCGCCGGCAGCACCACCGACCAGAACGCGCGCACCGCGCCCGCGCCGTCGATCGTGGCCGCCTGGACGAGCTCGTCCGGCACCGAAGCCATGAACGAGGTCAGGATGAGCACGGCGAACGGCACCGCGATCGTCGAGTCGGCGAGGACCAGCCCCCAGGCGGTGTTGGTGATGCCGAGCGAGACGTAGATCCCGTAGAAACCCAGCGCCATGATGATGCCGGGGATCATCTGGGCGACCAGCAGCACGAAACCCAGCGCCCGGTGCCCGCGGGGGCGGAGCTTGGCCAGCGCGTACGCCGACGGCGCGGCCAGGGCCAAGGTCAGCGCCACGGTGCCCAGCGCGACGAACAGGCTGGTGGCGAAGTACGGGAGCTGCTCGCGCAGGACCCGCTCGTAGCCTTCGAACGTCGGCGCGGCGGGGAACCAGTCGGGCGGCGACTTGCGCATCCGCCCGGCCGGGGTCAGCGACACGTTGACCATCCAGTACACGGGGAAGAGCATCACGGCGGTGAGCACCAGCCCCACCGCGGTGCGCCAGCGGCGGATCACGCTGCCTCCTGCCTGCGCTGCGCGCGGATGTAGAGCAGGCCGGCGACCAGTGCCAGCAGGATGAGCACGTTGCCCACGGCCGCGCTCGGCCCGAACCGCGGCAGCATGCTGCCGAACCCGAGCTGGTAGGACCAGGTGGCCAGGGTGGTCGACGACCCGCCGGGACCGCCCTTGGTCATGATCCAGATGACGTCGAACACCTTCAGCGTGTAGACCAGCCCCAGCAGCAGGGTGATCGCCGAAACCGGCCGCAGCAGCGGGAAGGTCACGTGCCGGAACCGCTGCCACGCCCCGGCGCCGTCGAGCGACGCCGCTTCGTACACCTCGGCCGGGATGTTCTGCAGGCCGCTGTGCAGCACGACGAGGTTGAACGGCACGCCGATCCAGATGTTGGCGATGATCACCGAAACCAGCGACCAGGTCGGCGAGGTCAGCCAGTCGATCCGGCCGGCGCCGAACCAGCCCAGCACCGAGTTGACCACCCCGGACTCGCTGTTGAGCAGCCACGCCCAGGTCGACCCCGAGACGATCAGCGGCAGCAGCCAGGGCACGAGGAACAGCGCGCGCAGGGTCGGCCCCAAGCGGAAGTGGCGGGCGAAGAACACCGCCGTCGCGAGGCCGATGCCGTACTGGAAGAGCAGCGACGCGGCGGTGAAGACGAGCGTGTTGAGCAGCGCCGTGCGGAAGGTCGGGTCGGTGAACACTCCTCCGTAGTTGTCGAACCAGACCAGCGGCGCCCCGCCGTGCACGAAGGTGCGGACGGTGTAGTTGCGCAGGCTGAGATCGATGTTCGTGACCAGCGGATAGCCGTAGCACAGCACGAGGTAGGCCACGAGCGGGGCGAGGAACGCCCACGCGAGCAGCTGCGGCCGCCGGCGTCCCGTCCGTCCGGGCGCTCGCGCGGCCGGACGGACGGTGACCGGTTCGCGGATGTCCTGCACGAGCCGGGCCTACTTCGCCGACGCGGCCGTCGCCTGCGCGGCCGCGAGAGCGGCCTCCGGCGTCTTCGCGCCGGTGAGCGCGACCTGCACGGCGCCCCAGAGCGGTTCGGAGATCCGCGGGTACCGGGTGCCGAGGTTGTCGCCGGTGCGGCCCTTCGCGACCTTGACCGCGTCGACCCACACCTTCAGCTCCGGCTGGGCGGCGACCTGCTTCTCCTGCACCGACGGCACGGCGGAGACGTAGGTCAGCGCGGTGTCGGAGTCGAGCACGTTGGCCGGGCTGGTCAGGCAGGACGCGATCTTGCCCGCGGTCTTCTCGGCGTCCGGGCTGCTCTGGGCGGGCACGGTGACGAACTCGCCGCCGGTCGGCGCCGGAGCCGGTCCCCCGGTGCGCGCCGGGATCGGGAGGACGCCGTAGTCGAAGCCGGCCTTCTTCGCGTTCTGCAGCTGCCAGGTGCCGTTCTCGGCGAAGGCGTATTCACCGGTCGCGAACTCCTGCCAGCTGGTGGTCTGCGTGTTGCCGACCACCGAGTTCGGGGCGTATTTCTTGTCCAGCCAGGACTTCCACTGCGCGAGCGCGGCGACGGCGTCGGCCGAGGCGAGGTCGGTCAGGTTCGCACCCGCGCCCCAGAACCACGGCAGGAACTGGAAACTGCCCTCCTCGGTGCCGATGGCGGAGAACGTGATGCCCTTCTTGCCCGCGGCCTGCACCTTGGCCAGCGCGGCGTCGAGACTCGCCCAGTCCTTCACCGACGCCGGGTCGACACCGGCCGCGGTCAGCACGGCCTTGTTGTAGTAGAGGGCGAGCGTGTTCGCCCCGATCGGGACGCCGTACACCTGGCCCTTGACGTCGGCGGCGGCGACCAGGTTGGGGGCGGCCTGCGTGGCGTCGAGGCCGGTGTCCGCATTGGACTTCAGCACGCCGCCCTCGGCCAGGGTGGAGACGACCGGGTTGTCGACGACGAGGACGTTCGGCGCGGTGTTCTGCTGGGCGGCGAGCAGCACCTTGTTGGTGAGGTCGGTCGTGTCGAACGCCTGCCGCGCGATCTTCACCCCGGCTTCGGCGCCGCACTTGTCGATCACCTTCGCCCACGCGGAGCTCGCGTCGAACTGCGGGTAGGGGTCCCAGACGGTGAAGGTTCCGCCGGCCGCCGTGGGGGCGGCTCCGGAGGAGCAGGCGGCCAGCGTCGTCGCGGCGACGGCCACCGACAGCAGCCGGATGAGGGGGTGACGCTTCATGGGGAGGTCCTTCCTGTCGGCACCGGCGACGACGTTCGCACCGCCATCGAACCGGTTCGACGCAGGCGGCGGCCGTCACCGTAAACCGCGGAGACCATCCTGCGCAATACTGCGTGTACTACGATCGAACCGGTTCAGAGCACCGGCGTCAGGAGTCGCATGAACATCGGGGAGATCGCGCGGCGTGCGGGCGTTTCGCGCAGCACTGTGTCGTACGCGCTGAGCGGCAAGCGACCGGTGTCGGCGGCCACCGTCCAGCGCATCAACGACGTCATCGCCGAACTCGGCTTCCGGCCCAACGCCAGCGCCCGCGCGCTGGCCGAAGGCCGCACGCGCACGCTCGGCCTGGTGGTGCCGCCGGCCAGCCGCCGGCTGACCGACGTCCAGCTCGGCTTCGTCGGCAGCGTCGTCGACGCGGCCGCCGCCCACGACCTCGACGTCCTGCTCTCCCCCAGCGGCGGCGACCACGACCGCTCGTTCGAGCGCATCGTGACCGGCCGGCGCGTCGACGGCGTGATCCTGATGGAGATCCTCCTCGAAGACCCACGGGTCGAGCGGCTGAGCCAGGCGAGCCTGCCGTTCGTGACGATCGGCCACGTCGAGCACCCGGGGGCGTCCTGGTGGGTGGATGTCGACTACGGCGCCCTGATCACGCGCTGCGTGCACCACCTGGCGGACCTCGGCCACGAGGAGGTGGTGCTGATCAACCGCTCGGCCGAGCTCGTCGCGGCGGGCTACGGTCCCGCGCTGCGCTCGGCGACCGGCTTCCTCGACGCCACGGCGGCGCGCGGCCTGACGGCGCGCACGGTGTGCTGCGCGGACGAAGCGGCCGCGGGCCTGGCCTGCTTCGAGCAGATCCGGGCGCAGTGGCCCTCGGTGACGGCGGCGGTGACGATCAACGAAGCGGCCCTGCCGGGCGTCCAGCGCGCGTTGCACCGGGCCGGCCTCGAGGTGCCCCGCGACTTTTCGCTGACGGGCGTGATCGCGGAGCGCCTCGCGGAAGACTTCCACCCCCCGCTCACGGCGGCCGACGTTCCCGCGGTGGACCTGGGGCGGCTGGCGGTGGACCTGCTGCTGGCCCAGATCGCGGACGCCGACGCGCAACCGAGGCACGCCCTGCTGGAGCCCCCGATCTCCCTGCGCTCGAGCACGGGTGCCCGCCCCCGCCCCGCCTGACCACAAGCCGGATCTCGCGTGACTGAAGCCGGAACTGGCGTGATTGAAGCCGGATCTCGCGAGTTACGGCTCCAAACACGCGGGTTCCGGCCCTGATCACGCGAGTTCCGGCCTCGATCACGCGGGATACGAGTTTCGACCCGCCCACCCCTGGGGCTGATCGAACCGGTTCGACAACCTTTTTCGCTGGCCACCGAAGCCCCTCGTGGCCGGCCGAGCGGGTTCCCCGCCGGTTTCGAGCTTGCGCGACACGGGAAGCTTGGACCCCGGAGGGGGCCCGCGAACTCGCCGGGAGGTTTCGATGTCCCCCATCGACCACCTGATCGTCACCGTCATCGGCGGCCGCCGGGCCCGGGCGAGGGCCCGGGAGCAGCGCCCCGCCCCGGAACCGGTGCCCGGCCGGCCGGACCCGAAGCCCGGGTCCGGCCGCCGCCCCGCGGCGTCCGGCGACACGTAGCGGCGGCCGGAGGGATCAGCGGGCGAACACCTTCAGGTCGATCGAATCGCCGAGGAGCCGGTCGCCTGCCGCGTTGGGGTGGTAGCAGTCGGTGCGCCAGTCCGCGCGGATCACCGTCGGGTCCGCCGGGTCGCGCAGCACGGCGTCGAAGTCGAGCACCGCGTCGAACGTCCCCGAAGCGCGGATCCACGCGTTGACCGCGAGCCGGGCCTGCTCCTTGGGGCTCCCGGCCGGGTTGCACATCGGCAGGACCGTCGCACCGACGATCCGGCGGCCCGTCGCGTGCACCCGCCCGGCGATGCCGCGCATGGCGTCGATGACCTGCGCCGCCGGGGCCGGTGGCGCGTTGTCGCCGCCGCCGAGGTCGTTCGTGCCCTCCAGGAGCAGGACGTACCGCACGCCGGGGAGCGAGAGCACGTCCCGGTCGAGCCGCACCGGGGCCGGCGGGCCGCAGCACTGGCCGGTCGGGTCGTACGGGTTCGGCTGGACGCTGACGGTGTTGCCGCTGATGCCCGCGTTCGCCACGGACAGCCGGCGGCCCGGCGGGAGCGTCCCGATGCGCTCGGCGAGCACGTCGGTCCAGCGCGGGCCGCCGCCGAAGGCGTTGTAGCCGTCGGTGATCGAGTCGCCGAGGGCGACGATGGTCCCGCGGGCCGGCGAGACGGCGCTGATCGCGTCGGCCCACCACAGGACGCCGGGCCGGTGCGGCCCGTACGCGCTGCCCGATTCGTCGGCGCCGGCGTCACCGGGCCCGGCCGAGGTGAACGAGCCGGGGGTGAAGGTCTGCGGTGGCGGGAAGGTGTGGTCGTTGATCGGCGCGCCGGGCGCGTACACGCTCACCGCGACGTGATCACCCCGCCGGACCGGCAGCGGCAGCGGATCGGTCCACACGCTCGCGCCCGGCGGGATCGTCACCGCGTGCCGGAGGTGGAAGGTGGCCCGGTGGTTGGACCCCGGCACCAGCGCGGGCGAATCCGTCGACGGCTGCCGCCCGACCCACACCGAGCGCACGGTCATCGCGGTGCCGCCGAACGGGTTGCCCAGCCGGACCCGCAGCGCCGTCCCGGTGGCGGTCACCGTGAGCACGTTGCGGACGGTGACATCGGGGGCGGTGCCGTGCACGCCTTGCAGAGCGGACTCCGTGAGGGTCACCGAACCCGGTGGAGCGCCACCCGGCGGCGAGGCGTCCGCCGCCGCCGGCGCCAGCAGCGACGCGGAAACGGCCAGGACCACAGCGGTTCGACGGAAACGCATCCGAGACGTCCTTTCGTCGAGGTGCCGGCGAGGATTCAGGCTACGACCGCCCGCCGGTGCGGGAAAGCGCCGCCACGGGCCCGGCCTCCGAGGCCGGGCGCGTGGCGGCCGTCCGGCTCAGGAAGCCCACGGCGGGCTGATGAGCCAGCTCACGTCGTCGCTGTAGGCGTTGGCGTTGTCGAAGGTGTTCGGACCGCCGTCGGCGGCGATGTAGAGGATGTTGCCGTAGTGGCGGACGTACCGGTCGGCGTAGTTGAGCGATCTGAGCGAGGCACCCTGGCCGTTGCGGCCGGCCTCCGGGCAGAAGGTCGCGTCCTGGGCGAACAGCGCGCTGCCGTCGTTGGCCTGCAGGTACAGCTGGTAGTTGTAGTGCCGCAGGTACTGCCCGGCCACGTTCTTCGACTCGAACGACACGCACGAGCCGCTACCGAGGCCCGCCCGGACCGTCCAGGACGCGTTGCCCTTCTCCATGGCCGAGCTGCCGGACCCGACGACCGCGGTGTCCACAGTGGATCCGGTGTGGTGGATGTAGCGGTCGGTGCAGCAGGCGGTGGTGGCACGCAGCGACACGGCCGAACCCGGGGTCAGGCCGGTGCCCGTGGAACCCGTGGCGTAGCCGGCCGCGGTGATGTTGGCCTGCACCGCGTTTTCGGTGGCGTCCGACGGATACCCGGCCGTCAGCACGCCTTCGTAGAACGTGCCGCGGGCGCCGATGCTGTTGTCGCCGCCGATGCCCAGGATGATGGCCCCTTCCTTCTTCATCGGGTTGTAGCCCGCGACGTTCGGGCGCACGCCGTCGTAGAAGGTCGACACGCCGCCGGACTGGGCGTTGCCGCCGCGGATGGCCCAGTGGTTGGGGCCGCCCTTGACGATGGCGGTCAGGAAGCGGTGGCCGATGCTCGGGTCGTTGGCGTTGTAGTGCTGGTTCACGCCGGAGAACAGGCCGTTCTCGAGGTCGGCCATGATCCACGGCCCGTTGCCGGCGCCGTAGCCCCAGACCTTGTTGTTGCCGAAGTAGATGGCTTCCATCGTGCCGTTGCCGTTGTCGCGGCTGTTGCGTTCGGCGTTGCCGTAGTCGAAGCAGCAGCCGCCGTTGTAGTGCGTGCCGTCGAAGATCGCGTACATGCCTTCGGGCTGGTCGCCGGTCGCGACGCCGTTGGTGTTGTTGTTGCGGTACCCGGTTCCGGGCGCCACGTAGACGCCGTAGGCCTTGTGACCGCCGACGGAGATCGGCGCCGCGGTGGCGTTGGCGAGGTTGTCGTACCCGCCCGCGGCCGGGCCGGAGAACCCGCCCGGCGGCGCCTGCGTGAGGCGGTTGTTCCGGCCGGACTGGTCGTAGATGACCGTGATCAGGCAGGTGGTCCCCGCGCAGAACGCATCCTGGGTCGCCGCGTTGGCCACCCCGCCCGCGGCCAGCGGTGCGATGTCGCGCGTGGCGCTGTCGGACGCGCGCCGGACCTGGTACAGCGGACCGGTGTAGGAGCCGTATAGGGCGCGGGTCGTGGAATGCGCGGCCACACAGGGCGTTCCCCCGGCCGCGTAGATGTCGCACGGCCCTTGGGTGGCCGCCTGGGACGTGCCACCGCCGGCGAGGAGGCCGGTGACGAGCGTGCCGGCGACGATCAGGGCCGGCGCGATGGCGCGTGAACGGGCGTGTCTCGGCTGTCGTGCCATGGTGATCTCCCGCTGGGGTACGGAAATCGTCGATTCGACAGGGCGCGGGCCGGCGACGGTGCCAACCTCCTCCTCGATCGCCGACACGCAGGAACGGCACAAGCGGAGCGATTGTGAGCGCTAACATAACTCCCGCGAAACGCGAGCGCAACGGCCCGTTCACCGCGGCCGGGGAATTTCGACGCTTTCGAGATCGCCTTGCCCCGCAAGGGTTTCCGCCGGCAGGCCGGACAGGCGTCAGGCGCTCGCGGTCTTCGCCGCGTCGTAACGGGCTTGCGCGGCCAGCACGCCGGGCACGGCGGCCTCGAGCACCTCGATCAACCCCAGCAGCCGCTGGGCGACTTCCCGCCCGGCGGGCGTCAGGCTGTACTCCACGTGCGGCGGGATCGTCGGACGCGCTTCCCGGTGCACGAAGCCGTCGCGCTCGAGCGCCTGCAGCGTCTGGGCGAGCATCTTCTCGCTGACCCCCTGCACCCGGCGGCGCAGGGCGTTGAACCGGAACACACCGTCGTTGAGCGCGACGAGGGCGAGCACCCCCCACCGGCCGGTGACGTGCTCCAGCACGGCCCGGGAGGCGCACGCGGTACTGAACACGTCGGCGACCAGCGCCTCGTGCTCGGCGTCGGTCACGCCGTCGCCTCGTTGTCCGTCCATCCCTTGATACTACCCAAGAGTTTGCACGATGGATGTGACGGCACTAACAATGAGTTGGTACTTTCTAAAAGTTAGTACATGCTCGCAGTCACCAGGTACTTGAACCTTCAAGGAGTCCGCATGATCGTCGTCACCGGTGCCACCGGCCACCTCGGCAAGCTCGTCGTCGAAGGCCTGCTCGAGAAGCTCCCCGCCGACCAGGTCGTCGCCGCGGTCCGCACCCCGGAGAAGGCCGCCGGCCTGGCCGAACGCGGCGTCGACGTCCGCCACGCGGACTACACCGACCCCGGCAGCCTGGTCACCGCGTTCAAGGGAGCCGACAAGGTGCTGCTGGTCTCCAGCAGCGAGGTCGGCCAGCGCGTCGCCCAGCACCAAGCGGTCATCGAAGCGGCGAAGCAGGCCGGCGTCCGGCACCTCGTCTACACCAGCGCCTCGAAGGCGACGACGTCGAAGCTCGCCGTGGCCCCGGAGCACAAGGCGACCGAGGAACTGATCGAGGCTTCCGGCCTGGCCGCCACCATCCTGCGCAACAACTGGTACAACGAGAACTACGCCGACACGATCAAGCAGGCCGCCCAGACCGGCAGCTTCGTGGGCAGCGCCGGTGACGGCCGCGTCGCCAGCGCCACGCGGGCCGACTACGCCGCCGCCGCGGTCGCGGTGCTGACCGGTGAAGGCCACGAAGGCAAGATCTACGAGCTCGCCGGCGACGTCACCTGGACGAACGCGGACCTCGCCGCCGAGATCGGCAAGGCCACCGGCCGCGAGATCAGCTACGTCGACCTGCCGGCCGACGAGCACGCCAAGGTCCTCGCCCAGGCCGGCCTGCCGGAGCCGCTCATCGGCTTCATCGTGGCGATCGACGGCGACATCAAGGACGGCCTGCTCGCCGAGACCACGGCCGACCTGCGCACCCTGACCGGCCGCCCCAGCACGCCGATCGGCGTGACCGTGGCCGAGGTCGTCAGCTCGCTCTGAATCCGCCGCGGAAGCCGCCCGGCCGTCTCACAGCGGGCGGCCGGGCGGCTTCCGCCGCGACACGCTGGTCTCCCGCAACGGCGGCTGCCACACCCGGGCTTCGGGGGACTGGCCGTCGTCACCGGGCTGGTCGAGCGGGTCGGTCCCGTTCTGCCAGCGAGCCCAGTGAGCCGCGCACATCCTCCGCCAGAGGGCCGGCTCGTCGCACTGGTACCGCCGGCAGGTCGGCACCCGCTCCTGGTGATCGGTCACGTATTCGCTCCACTCGCCTTCGAACGTTCCGCGTTCAACTACCACAGCGACCGTAGCGTTGTCGATCCCTCGTCCCCTCCCGGCGAACGCTTCGCGATCGCCGTGGTTAACCCTCCGCTAACCGGGAAAGCCCCGTCCGACCCACCACCCGGACGACGGAGGGAACACCGTGTTCCGTCACACGAAACTGCTCCAGTTCGAAGCCAAGCCGGAAAAGCCGGACGCCGTCTACGCCCGCAAGCTCCAAGAACTCATCGGCGGCGCGTTCGGTGAGATGACCGTGACCATGCAGTACCTGTTCCAGGGCTGGAACTGCCGCATCGAAGGCAAGTACAAAGACCTGATCATGGACACCGCGACCGAAGAAATCGGGCACGTCGAAATGCTCGCCACGATGGTCGCCCGCCTGCTCGAAGGCGCCCCCTCCACCGTCACCGCCGAAGCCGTCAAGGACCCGGTGATGGCCGCGACGATCGGCGGCATGGACGTCCAGCAGGCCATCGTCGCCGGCGGCGGCGCCCTCCCGGCCGACAGCAACGGCTACCCCTGGAACGGCAAGTACATCGTCGCCTCCGGCAACCTCCTGGCCGACTTCCGCGCCAACGCCGCCGCCGAAGCACAGGGCCGCCTGCAAACCGCGCGCCTCTACAACATGACCGACGACCCCGGCGTCAAGGCCATGCTCCAGTTCAACCTCGCCCGCGACACCGTCCACCAGAAACAATGGCTCGCCGCCATCGAAGAACTCAAAGCCGACGGCCTCGAAGGCGACATCGCCCCGAACGCCCTGCTCGACGAAGAAGACCAGACCCACAACCACACCATCTGGCACCTCTCCGACGGCCCCGACGGCGCCAAGGGCACCAGCTGGACCACCGACGCCGGCATCGAGTACCTGATGGACCCGGAACCCCTCGGCGGCCCGGGCACCGCCCCGAAGCCCGACCCGGCGCTCTTCGGGACCTACGCCCCGCTGCAGGACGCCAAGGGCACCGCCAAGGGCAAGGCCAAGGAGGTCAAGAACAAGCTCACCTGAGGCCGGTCCGGGGCCGCCGCCCGGCGGCGGCCCCGCCCGGACGGCCGTCCGGGTGAGGAGGGCGACGTCACGGTGTCCGGGTGCGCCCGGCGGGGTACTCCGGGCGGAGATCCCTCGCACCTGTGGAGGCCCAGTGCAGCCTTGGCCCGGTTCCCCTTACCCGCTCGGAGCCGATTACGACGGCGTCGGTACCAATTTCGCGCTCTTCTCCGAGGTCGCCGACCACGTCGACCTGTGCCTGTTCGACCCGGACGGAACCGAGACCCGGATCCGGCTGCCGGAGGTCGACGGCTTCGTCCACCACGGTTACCTGACCGGCGTCGGCCCCGGCCAGGAGTACGGCTTCCGGGTCCATGGGCCGCACGACCCCGCCGGCGGGCTGCGGTGCAACCCCGCCAAGCTGCTGCTGGACCCGTATGCGAAGGCCGTCACCGGCCGGGTGGACTGGGACGAATCGGTGTTCGGCTACCGGTTCGGCCGTCCCGAGGAGCGCAACGACGACGACTCGGCGGCGCACACCGTCCGCGCGGTGGTCGTCAACCCGTACTTCGACTGGGCCAACGACCGGCCGCCGAAGGTGCCGTACAACGAGACCGTCGTCTACGAAGCCCACGTCCGCGGGCTGACGCAGCTGCACCCGGACATCCCGGAGGAGCTGCGGGGGACCTACTCCGGGCTGGCGCACCCGGTGATGGTCGAGTACCTCAAGACCCTCGGCGTCACCGCCGTCGAGCTGATGCCGGTCCACCAGTTCCTGCACGACCACGCCCTCATCGAGCGCGGCCTGGCCAACTACTGGGGCTACAACACGATCGCCTACTTCGCGCCGCACAACGAATACGCCGCGTCGATCCTGCCGGCCACCCCGGGCAGCGAGGTGCACGAGTTCAAGGCGATGGTGCGGACGCTGCACGAGGCGGGGATCGAGGTCATCCTCGACGTCGTCTACAACCACACCGCCGAGGGCAACCACCTCGGGCCGACGCTGTCCATGCGCGGCATCGACAACCAGGCCTACTACCGGCTGGTCGAGAACGACCCGCAGTACTACATGGACTACACCGGCACCGGCAACTCGCTCAACGTGCGCCAGCCGCACACCCTGCAGCTCATCATGGACTCGCTGCGGTACTGGGTGACCGAGATGCACGTCGACGGCTTCCGGTTCGACCTCGCCGCGACGCTCGCCCGGGAGTTCTACGACGTCGACCGGCTGGCCACCTTCTTCGACCTGGTGCAGCAGGACCCGGTGGTGAGCCAGGTGAAGCTGATCGCCGAGCCCTGGGATGTCGGCCCGGGCGGCTACCAGGTGGGCAACTTCCCGCCGCTGTGGACCGAGTGGAACGGCGCCTACCGGGACACCGTCCGCGACTTCTGGCGCGGTGAACCGGCCACGCTGGGCGAGTTCGCCTCCCGGATCACCGGCTCGTCGGACCTCTACCAGAGCGACGGCCGCCGCCCGTTCGCGTCGATCAACTTCGTCACCGCGCACGACGGCTTCACCCTGACCGACCTGGTGTCCTACAACGAAAAGCACAACGAGGCCAACGGCGAGGACGGCCGCGACGGCGCCGACGACAACCGGTCGTGGAACTGCGGCGCGGAGGGCCCGACCGAGGACGAGAAGGTGCTCGACCTGCGGGCCCGCCAGCGCCGGAACCTGATCGCCACGCTGCTGCTGTCCCAGGGCGTGCCGATGATCCTGCACGGCGACGAGCTCGGCCGCACCCAGCAGGGCAACAACAACGCCTACTGCCAGGACAACGAGCTGTCCTGGGTGGACTGGTCGCTGCTGGAGCGCAACCGCGAGCTGTTCGAGTTCACCTCGGGGGTGGTCAGCCTCCGCCATCGGCACCCGGTGTTCCGCCGCCGCCGGTTCTTCGCCGGCCGGCCGATCCGCCGCGGCGACGAACTGCGCGACATCGCGTGGTTCACCCCGGCCGGCGACGAGATGACCGACCAGGACTGGGAGGCGGGCTTCGGCCGCAGCATCATGGTCTTCCTCAACGGCACGGCGATCCCCGACCTCGACGCCCGCGGCGAGCGCGTGGTGGACGACTCGTTCCTGCTCTGCTTCAACGCCCACGACGACGACATCACGATGACGATCCCCGACGGCGGTTACGGCGCGGAGTGGGCGATCGTGCTCGACTCCGCGACGGGCGAGGTGTTCCACCGGTCGGTCGGCGGCGTGCTGGTCGGCGGCGTGGCGGGCGACCGGCCGGCCACCCCGCGCACGGTGCCGGGCGCGGCAACGCTGGTGGTCGGCGGCCGGTCGCTGACCGTGCTGATGCGCACCAAGGAGCAGGACGGCTGACGCGCCGCGGCCGGGTCGCGACGGCGACCCGGCCGCGGTCCGCGGTGGTCAGCCGAGGCCGGGACCCCGGGCGGCGTGCGGCCCCGGACCGGTGCGGCCCGCGCGGGCCGTCAGCAGGCCGAGGGCGATCATGCCGACGCCCAGGCCCAGGTGCAGCCAGTTGTCGGCGGTGTTGACGGGCACGAAGTTCGCGTCGCTGCCGTGGTCGATCAGCAGCCCGTAGAGCCAGAGCACCAGGTAGACGGCACCCCCGGCGATGAGGAACAGCCGGGCGCCGCGCGGGGTGCGGGCCGAGGCGAGGCCGGCGACGCCGAACAGCAGGTGGACGATGTTGTGCAGCACGGAGACCATGAACACGCCCAGCAGCATGGCCATCGAGTCGTGGCCGGCGAAGCTCAGCCGGTCGTAGCCGGTCGTGATACCCGGAACGAAGCCGAGCACGCCGACCAGCAGGAAGACGACCGCAACGACCGCGGCGGCGACCTGCACGGGTGTCCGGGTCCGGGGATGGGTGGCGGTGGACATTTCGGTTCCTTTCGGCCGGTGACGCCGCACGACATACCCGGCCGGACCGGTACCAATCCCCGATCCGGGTCTCGCTCCGGTTGCGAAGGGCCGCCGTTCGGATGATCCCGGGAGCCGCGCGTGTAGCGGCCCCCGGGCCTGGGTACGCGCGCGGGAACAGCCATCCCCGACGGGAGCAGGTGGAGCCCGATGACCGACACGGTGACGCGCCCGGCCCCGATCCCCCACCGCCCGGTGTGGCGGGGTGCGCGCGGTGGGACGATCCTCAAAACCATCCGCACCACCGACCACAAGACCATCGGTGTGCTCTACCTGACAACGTCGTTCGCGTTCTTCCTCATCGGCGGCCTGACCGCGCTGCTGATGCGCGGCGAGCTCGCCCGGCCCGGCCTGCAGTTCCTCTCCCCGGAGCAGTACAACCAGCTGTTCACCATGCACGGCACGATCATGCTGCTGCTCTACGCCACCCCGAACCTGTTCGGGTTCGCCAACTTCGTCCTGCCCCTGCAGATCGGCTCGCCGGACGTGGCCTTCCCCCGGCTCAACGCGTTCTCCTACTGGCTCTACCTCTTCGGCGGCACGATCGTGCTCTCCGCCTACGCCACCCCCGGCGGCCCGCCCGACTTCGGCTGGACCGCCTACACCCCGCTGTCCAACGCCATCCACTCCCCCGGCGTCGGCGGCGACCTGTGGATCTCCGGCCTCATCGTCACCGGCCTCGGCACCATCCTCGGCGCCGTCAACATGATCACCACCGTGGTCTGCCTGCGCTGCCCCGGCATGCTGATGTGGCGCATGCCGATCTTCACCTGGAACATCCTGTTCACCTCGGTGCTGATCCTGCTCGCCTTCCCCATCCTCACCGCCGCCCTGTTCGCCCTCCTGGCCGACCGGCACCTCGGCGCCCACGTCTTCGACCCCGAAAACGGCGGCGCCATCCTCTGGCAGCACCTCTTCTGGTTCTTCGGCCACCCCGAGGTCTACGTCGTCGCCCTGCCCTACTTCGGGATCGTCACCGAGATCGTGCCGGTGTTCAGCCGGAAACCGCTGTTCGGCTACAAGCTGATGGTGTTCGCGACGATCGGGATCACCGGGCTTTCGGCGGTCGTGTGGGCGCACCACATGTTCGCCACCGGCGCCGTGCTGCTCCCCTTCTTCTCCATCATGACGTTCCTCATCGCGGTGCCGACCGGGATCAAGTTCTTCAACTGGATCGGCACCATGTGGAAGGGGCAGCTGACCTTCGAGTCACCGATGCTGTGGTCGGTCGGCTTCATGGTGACCTTCCTGCTCGGCGGCCTGACCGGGGTCATCCTCGCCTCGCCGCCGCTGGACTTCCACGTCCACGACAGCTACTTCGTCGTCGCCCACTTCCACTACGTCCTCTTCGGCACCATCGTCTTCGCGACCTTCGCCGGGATCTACTTCTGGTTCCCGAAGATCACCGGCCGGATGCTCGACGAAGGCCTGGCGAAGTGGCATTTCTGGACGACGTTCCTCGGCTTCCACACCACGTTCCTCATCCAGCACTGGCTCGGCGACGCCGGCATGCCGCGCCGCTACGCCGACTACCTCTCCAGCGACAACTTCACCTGGATGCACACGGTGTCCACGATCGGCGCGTTCGTGCTGGGACTGTCGGTGCTGCCGTTCATCTGGAACGTCTTCAAGAGCTACCGCTACGGCGAACCCGTCGCCGTCGACGACCCGTGGGGCTACGGCAACTCCCTCGAATGGGCCACCACCAGCCCGCCGCCCCGGCACAACTTCCTCGAACTGCCCCGCATCCGCTCGGAGCGCCCCGCGTTCGAGCTGCACTACCCGCACATGGTCGAGCGGATGCGCGCCGAAGGCCACATCACCCACGGGCACCCCGGCGACAAGCCGTCGCCGTCCGAGGTCGCCGCGGGTGCCATCCAGCCCGACGACCAGGGCGACAGCGATGATCCCCGCGGCCGCTGACCCGGGGCCGCCGCTGCGGGCGTGGGAGCGGCGGCGGCTGCGCGGGATCGAGCGAGGACTTAGGCCGGGCAACCGAGGGCGGCTGCTGCTGTGCCTGGGCCTGGACGCCGTCGCGCTGGCGTTGCTGGCCGCCGGGATCTTCCTGGCGCTGCCGTGGTTGTTCGCGGCGTGCGTCGCCGGCAACCTCGCCGTCTGCCTGCACCTGGACCGGGGCTGACCGCCGGAACTCCCCGGCTCCGGCGGCCTTCCCGGCGGCCTCAGAGAATCGGTGTCCCACCCGTCACCGCGACGCGGGCCCCGGACACGTAACTGCCGTCGTCGGAGGCCAGCAGCACGTACACCGGCGCCAGCTCGGCCGGCTGCCCGGCGCGACCCAGCGGCACCTGCTCACCGAAGGACTTCACCGCCTCCTCCGGCATGGTCGACGGGATCAGCGGCGTCCAGATC
The DNA here is from genome assembly GCF_053600695.1 of Amycolatopsis sp. NPDC005003. Lineage (NCBI taxonomy): Bacteria > Bacillati > Actinomycetota > Actinomycetes > Pseudonocardiales > Pseudonocardiaceae > Amycolatopsis > Amycolatopsis sp. NPDC005003. Next base: position 106,451 of record NZ_JBSGAI010000014.1, read on the forward strand.
GGCCCGGGCGCGACGCTGTTGGCCCGGATCCCCTTCGGTCCCAGCAGCTGCGCCAGCGCGGCGCACATGTTCGCGATGCCCGCCTTCGTCACGTCGTAGGGCAGCAGCTGCGGCGTCGGGTTGTCGGAGTTCACCGACGAGCTGCCGATGATCGACGCCCCCGGCTTCATGTGCGGCACCGCCGCCTTGGCGAGGTGGAAGAACGCACTCAGGTTCGTGGCGATCGTGTGATCCCACTCCTCGTCCGGGATCTCTTCCAGGCTTTCGTGGCTCATCTGGAAGGCGGCGTTGTTGACCAGCACGTCGATCCGGCCGAACTCGTCCACGGCCCGGGCGACCAGGGCCCGGCAGTGCGCCGGGTCGGCGACGTCCCCGGGCACGACGACGGCCTTGCGCCCGGCTTCTTCGACCCAGCGGCGCGTCTCTTCGGCGTCTTCGTGCTCGTCCAGGTAGGAGATCAGCACGTCGGCGCCTTCCCGCGCGTACGCGATGGCCACCGCGCGGCCGATGCCGCTGTCCGCTCCGGTGATCAGCGCCGCCTTGCCGGTCAGCTTGCCGGAGCCGCGGTAGGTGTGCTCGCCGTGGTCGGGCCGCGGTGTCATCGCGGCGGTCGTCCCGGGCGGGGTCTGCTGCTGGGCGGGCTGCTCGGACACGGGTGGCTCCTCCGGTACGGGGTTTCGGCTCTCCCGTCCCGTGTTCCCGGTGGCTCACGGCTCACACTGTCATCTTGATGATGACTTCCCACTTGTCATCGTTTTGATGACATGCTAGAACAGTGGTGCGTGTTGACACCCACCGTCGAAGTCAGAAGGAGGACACCGATGTTGATGCGCACCGACCCGTTCCGTGAGCTGGACCGTCTCACCCAGCAGGTCCTCGGCACCGCCGGAACCTGGTCGAAGCCGGCGGCGATGCCGATGGACGCCTACCGCGCCGGCGACGAGTTCGTGGTCTGCTTCGACCTGCCCGGCGTCGCCCCGGACGCCATCGACCTCGACATCGAGCGCAACGTCCTGACGGTCAAGGCGGAGCGCCGCCCGCTCCAGGGCGGCGACGACGTCGAGATGCACGTTTCCGAACGGCCGCTGGGTGTCTTCTCCCGCCAGCTGTTCCTCGGCGAGAGCCTCGACACCGACCACATCGCCGCAGACTACGAAGCGGGCGTGCTGACGCTGCGCATCCCGGTCGCCGAGAAGGCCAAGCCCCGCCGCATCGAGATCGGCGGCGACCGGGCCGGCCGCAAGGAAATCCAGGCCTGATGAACGAGCGGGCCCACGCCGCGGCGGAGCGGATCTTCGCCGCGGCCGCGGACCTCGGCACCACCCGCCAGGAGGCGGTCCTCGTGACCCGGGCGGTCCACGCGGTCAAGAAGGGCCGCCCGACCGAGGTCGCCCTCACGGACACCCCGCAACACCGGCGGCGCCGCCTGGCCCACGTGGTCGGCTGCGAGCTGTGGGAGCCGGGCATCGACGCGGACGAAGTGCTCGCGGCGGTCGTCGCCGCGGGACGCACGGCACCTCAGGAGCGGAAACCGCCGGCCGCCTCTCCCCCGCACGCCATCGCGGCTGCCTGACCCGATCCCCGGCCGGCAGCACCCAGCCGCCTGCGACCCCGAGCGAGCCGGAGGCGGCTGGTTTCGGGCCGCGCGGCCCGAAGCTACTGCGCCCCGTCGGCCCGCCGCACCGTCACCGCCGGCTCGTTCCCCGTGCCGGACAACGGCGTCGACCCGAACCAGTCCAGGCACACCACCATCGCGTCGTCTTCGGCCTGGCTGCCGTGCCGCCGGGTCGACAGCTCCCGCAGCACCGCGCCCGGCACGTGCGCCGCCGGCAGGTCCGCCGTCGCCGTCACCGCCTCGGCGAGCTCCCGGTCGCCATAACGCTCCCCGTGCGGGCCGAGCGCGTTGTACACCCCGTCGCTCACGAAGACGAACCGGTCGCCGTCGGCGGCCTGGAATCCTTCGAGCGTGTAGATCGTCCCGTCGAACGTGCCCAGCGGGAGCTGCTCGTCGAACAGGACCCGCTCGGCCTTCCCGTCCCGCAGCCGCCACAGCCGCGGCGAACCGGCGTCGACCACCGTCACCGCGCCGGTGGCCAGATCGAACTCCAGCAGCAACGCGGCCACGTGCTCGGCGCCGCGGTAGTGCGCGTACAGCGCCTGATCGGCGAGCTCGGCCTGCGCGTCGAGCGGGATCCCGGCGCGCCGGGCGTTGCGCAGCGCGTTCACCGCCAGGTTCGTCAGCAGCGCGGCTTCGCTGCCCTCCCCCATGCCGTTGATCAGCGTGACCGCGAGTTTCCGGGCGGACGCCGACCAGTCGAAACAGTCCCCGTAGATGGCGTACGCGGGCTCCAGCTGGCCGCCGAGCGCGAATTCGGGCCGGGTGCAGGCGCGCCCAGGCAGCAGCTGCCACTGCATCTCCGCCGCCAGGGTCAGCCGCGAAGACCGCCGCGCCTGGATGTACAGGTCGGTGTCGCGGTCGGCGACGAACAGCTCGTGGGCCGCCGCTTCGGCGAACCGCTGGAGCTCGGCCCACACCTGCGGCTCGGGCTCGTGGGGCAACGTGACGGCCAGGACGCCGAGCCGGTCGCCGCGGACGCTGACCGGCAGGTAGCCGGTGACGCGGTCGCCGTCGTGGGAGAACGTCGCCGCCTGCGCGAGGAACGCCGCGCCCGGGGTCGTGCCGTCGACCGGGATCGGCTCCGTCGTGTAGGGCTGCTCACCCACCCGGCACAGTTCGGTCAGCGCGTAGTCGGCCATCAGCAGCTCGACCGCCAGGGTGCCGAAGTGCTCGCCCAGCCCCGAGCGCAGGGCGCCGGGCAGGTCGTGCGGTGGTACGTCACGCAGGAGCCGCTCCACCGCCAGGGATCTGTCCAACGCCTGCCTCCTGCTCACGCGCCCACACCGGGTCCGGTTCTGTCGAGTCTGCGCCGCTCCGGCGCGCCGGTCCACGGCGAGTCGCGTGAGCTGTGCTGCCGGTTCAGCATAGGGATGCCAGAGTGGACGCCGTGGATCGATCCCGCGAGCAGGCCGCCCCGGACGGGACGGCCGCCGTGTCGGACCTCGCCCGCCTCCTGGAGACGGTCGTCGAGGGGGAGCGGGACGTTTCGCCGCGCCCGCTGTCGGTGTCGCAGCTGCGCGCGGTGGTCGCGCTGGATCGCCACGACGGGGTCAACCTGCGGCAGCTGGCCGAGCAGCTGGGCTCGACGCCGCCGCTGGTCAGCAGGCTCTGCGACCGGCTGGAAGCGGTCGGGTTCCTGGAACGCCTGCCCAGCGCGCGCAGCCGGCGGGAGCTGACGCTGCGGCTGTCCGATCGCGGGCGGGCGTACCTGCAGGAGCTGCGAGCGCGGCGGCGGGACCGCGTCGAGGCGCTGCTGGCGAAGATGAGCCCCGCGGGCCGGACCGCACTGGCCGCCGGGCTGCGGGAGTACCGGGCGCTGGCCGAGGCGGCCGGGGACCTCCCGGATTTGCGTTCCTGATACAACTGTTGTTATATGACAATCACTCAGTCGGCGTACAGCAGAGCGCGCCCCGAACCACGGAGGAGGCGTCGGTGCTGGGCACGGACGACAGCCAGGTCCGCTCGGTCCTGGCGCGGATGCTGACGGAGGACCGGTCCGCGCTGGTCCACGACTGGGCCGGGCAAGAGCCGGGCGACGGCGACCGCACCGGCCAGGATCTGCGCCGCGAAGCCGCCGAGCTGCTGGAAGCCCTCCGGAACGCACTCGGCGGCACGCTCCCCGTGTCCCGGATCGTCGACCAGGACCCCGCGGTGCGGGACGCGCTGACGTCGCTGTCGGAACGCCGCGCCCGCGCCGGCGCCCAGCCGTCGGCCACCGCCATGGCGATCCTCGCGCTCAAGCGCACGATGCTGGGCGCGATCGAGCGGCACACCGACGACTCCGCCCTGCGCTACCGGGCCGCGCTGCTGGTCAACGAGCTGCTCGACAGCGCGGGCGTGCTGACCTTCGAGGTCTACTCGGCCGGCCGCGAGCGGATCATCCGCGAACAGCACAGCCAGATGCTGGAGCTGTCCACGCCCGTCGTGCGGCTGTGGCGCCACGTCCTCGCGGTGCCGCTGATCGGCACGCTCGACAGCGCCCGCACCCAGGTCGTGATGAACAGCCTCCTGGAGGCGATCCAGGCGAACGAGGCGCGGGTGGCGATCATCGACATCACCGGCGTCCCGACCGTGGACACCGCGGTCGCGCACCACCTGCTGCAGACCGTCAGCGCCGTCCGGCTGATGGGTGCGGAGTGCGTGATCAGCGGCATCCGCCCGTCGATCGCCCAGACCATCACGCAGCTCGGCATCGACCTCTCGCACATCGTCACCCGCGGCTCGCTGGCCGACGCGCTGGCGACCGCGATGCAGCTGCTCGGCGACAGCGCCCGCCCGGGCGCGGTGACCGGGTGACCGCCGGCCTGCCGATCCTGCGGCTGGGGGACATCCTGCTCGGCGGGCTGCTGAGCGACCTGGACGACAAGACGGCTCTCGCGTTCACCGAAGAGCTGACCGAGCGGATCGCGAACGAAGGCATCCGCGGCGTCATCATCGACATCTCCCGGCTGGAGATCATCGACTCGTTCGTCGCGCGCGTGCTCATGCAGCTGGCCGGCACCGGGCGGCTGCTCGGCACGCGGATGATCGTGGCGGGGATGCGCCCCGCCGTCGCGCTGACCCTGACCGAGCTCGGGCTCCGGCTCACCGGCGTCCGGACCGCGCTCAACGCGGAACAGGCGATGGAGCTGCTGGGCTGGCGCCGTCCCGCCGAGGCCGCCGAAGAGGCGCCTCATGCTTCCTGACGAGCGGACCGTCCCCTCCGGCGAGCACCCGGTGCGGGTGGAGGAGGACCTCCTCGCGGCCCGGCACGCCGTGCGCGCGGCCGCGGTCGCCGCCGGGTTCACGATCGTCGACCAGACGAAGATCGTCACCGCGGCCAGCGAGCTGGTCCGCAACGCCTACATCCACGGCGGGGGCGGCACGATGACCGTCGAGGCCGTGCGGGACCCGGCCGGGCGGCTCGGGATCCGGCTCCGGGTGCGCGACGAAGGACCCGGGATCGCCGACGTCGACCAGGCGATGACCGACGGCTTCAGCACCGGCGCGGGGCTCGGGCACGGACTCGGCGGCACGCGGCGGCTGGTCGACGAGTTCGACCTCGACACCACGCCCGGCCGCGGCACCACCGTCACGGTCGTGCGCTGGAAGCCATGACCGCCACCGTCGCCGGCCTGACGCGCCAGATCCGCGTCGACCACCCCAGCGCGGGCTACGCCGCCGCCCGCGTCGCCCGCGAAGCCGCGCGCGAGGCCGGGCTCGCGGACGTGCTCGCCGATCGCGCCGCGGTGGTGGCGGCCGAGCTCGCGAGCAACATCGCCAAGCACGCCGGCGGCGGCTCGGTGTTCGTGCAACGATCGCTTTTCGGGGGTCCGGGTGGCGAAGCCCCTGGTCGGCACAGCTCGCTCACCGGGCGCGGCGTCGACGTGCTGGCCGCCGACGACGGCCCCGGCATGGCCGACCTCGACCACTGGCTGCTCGACGGCAACACGACCACCGCCACCCTGGGCACCGGCTTGGGCGCGGTGAAGCGGATGGCGGCCGAGTTCCGGATCACGTCCTCGCCGTCGGCCGGGACGCTCGCCGCCGCCCGCCTGCTCGACCCCGGGGCGCCGGCGCCCCACCGCGCGATCGGGCACTTCCGCCTGCCCCGCGACGGCGAGGAGTACTGCGGGGACGCCGTCGCGCTCGCCGACGTCACGGGCAGCCGGACCGCCGTGGTCGCCGACGGGCTCGGCCACGGCCCCGACGCCGCCGAAGCCGCGGACGCCGCGCTGCGCGTGTTCACCGAAAACCCGGACCGCCCGCTGCCCCACCAGCTGACGAACATGCACCGCGCGCTGCGCACGACCCGCGGCGCGGCGGTCGCGCTCGTGCGGATCGCGCCGCGGCGGCTCGAGTTCTGCGGCGTCGGCAACGTCAGCGGCGCGAGCCTCGGCGGCGGCCCGTCGCGGCTGCTGCTCAGCACCCCCGGCATCGTCGGGTTCACCCTGCCGTCGGCGCCGGTCCGGCACCTGGCGCTGGCCGAGGACGACGTCGTCGTGCTGCACACCGACGGGGTCGGCACCGGCTGGCGCGTCCCCGGCCGGGCGCCGGACCTGCTGCTGCTCGCCGCGGACCTGGCCCACCGGCACCGCAACGCCCGCGACGACGCGGCGATGCTCGCCCTGCGCGCGGACCGGCCCGCCTGATGCGTCCCGACCTGGCCCGGATCCGGCGGCGCCTCCGCACGGCCTGCACCGAAGCCGGGGTGCCCACCGACGACCGCGGGCGGCTCGTCCTCGCCGTCACGCTGCTCGCCGAACCGGCGCTCACCGCGGGGGAGAACGTGGACGTGGCGACAGCGGCCGCGGACCGGCGGCTCGCCGTCACCGTGCGGCTGGACCACGCCGTCAGCCAGGGCACCCGCGACGCCCTGCCCCTGCTGCCCGAGCGCGCCGACGGCCACACGCTGACCTGGCACCTCACCGGCGGCGGACCGGCGGCCCCGGCCGACCCGGACGACGACCGGGCGACCCGCGAAGAGATGCTGGCGCTGGTGGCCCGCGCCGACACCCTCGCCGGCGAGCAGCGGGATCTGAAGCACGAGCTCGCGGAGACCAACAGCGGCGTGCTGGCGATGTACGTCGAGCTGGAGCAGCGGGACGAGCAGCTCCGCCGCGCGCACGCGGCGATCTTCCGCGAACTGGAGGACGCCCTGCGCCCGCGGCCGCCGGTGGTGCCGGGCCTGGAGCTGGCCGTGCACTACTCGCCGACCGACCAGGACTCCCCCACCGGCGGCGACCTGTACGACTGGTTCGTCCTGCCGGACGGCCAGGTCCACGTGACGCTGGTCGACGCGGTCGGCCACGGCGTCACGTCGACCCGGCACGCCCTGACGATCACGCACGCGATCCGCACCCTCGCCCTGGAGGGGCACCCGTTCCGCGACCTGATCGCGCACGCGGCGCACACCCTGGCGGCGATCGAGCCGGGCCTCATGGCCACCGTCCTGCTGGCTCGCGTGGACCCGGCGACCGGCCGCACCCGGTTCGCGAACGGCGGTCACCCGGAGCCGGTACTGGTCACGGCAGCCGCGCCGGCGCGGCTGCTGCCCCCGCCGGCGCCGGGCCGCGGGGTCGGCTTCCCCGACCCGGGGACCCGCGAGCTGGTCGACGTGGTCCTGGCGGAGGGCGACACGGTGCTCCTCTACACGGACGGGCTGGTGGAGAGCCGCAAGGACATCGACGAGGGCCAGGCCCGGCTGCTGGCGCTGGCCGAGGCCCGCCGCGGGTGGCCGGCGGCGGAGCTGCCCCGCGAGCTGGTCACCCGGATGCACGACGTCGTGCTGCACGCCGACGACACGGTGGTACTGGCGCTGCGCCGGAGCCCTACTGCGGCCCGTTCGTCAGCGACAGGTTGAACGTGTACCGGGACGCCCGGTACACGTGCCACCCGTATTCGACGACCCGCCCGGAGTCGTCGTACGTCGTGCGCTGCATGGTGAGCAAGGCCGCCCCCGGCTCCTCGCCGAGCAGTTCCGCGTCCGCTTCGGTGGCGAGCCGCGCCCCGATGTTCTGCTCGGCCGCGTGCAGCCGCACCCCGGCCGACCGCAGGAGCTGGTAGAGCCCGCGCTCGCGCAGCTCGTCGTCCGCGGGGTCGATGACGCCGTCGGGCAGGTAGTTGTTCATCAGGGCGAGCGGCTCGCCGTCGGTCGAGCGGAGCCGCTTCAGCCGCCGGACGTGCGTCAGCCCGGGCGCCTCCAGCAGCCCGGCCACGTCGGCGGCGGCTTCTTCGACCCGGTTGACCAGCACCGCCGTCTCCGGCGTGCCACCCAGGCCGGCGAGGTCGTCGAACAGGCTGCTCAACCGCAGCGGCCGGGCCACCTTCGTCCGGACGACCTGCGTGCCGACGCCGCGCCGCCGCACGAGCAGCCCCTGGTTGACCAGCGTCTGGATCGCCTGGCGGATGGTCGGCCGCGACAGGCGCAGGCTCGCGGCGAGGTCGACCTCGTTGTCCAGCCGCGCTCCCGCCGGCAGCCTGCCGTCCTCGATCGCGGCGTGCAGCTGCCGGGACACCTGGAAGTACAGCGGCTCGGGGCTGCCCGGGTCCAGCACGATCTCGCGCCCCGCGTCCCAGGCCGGGAAGGCGGCGTCCAGCTTGCTCATCCGCGAAGCCTACCGTCTGCGCGCCACCTGTTGGGATGACGTGTTGTCCATATGTCTTGACAAAGTTTCGGCCCGCTGGAATCGTCGACGGCAGGGGCACGAAGAGCGCGCCTCGAAGACCGGGAGCTGGGAGCGGAACTGTGACCGACGTGCTGCGGCGCATCGTCGCCCGACGCGTGCGCGCCCCGGAAGCGATCGCCGAGGCCGCCGCGAACCGCATCCGGGCCGAGTCGCCCTTCAACGACAAGGGCCGCACGATGATCATCGCGGCGGACCACCCCGCCCGCGGCGCGAACGCGGTGGGCGGCAACCCCTCGGCGATGGCCGACCGCGGCGAGCTGCTGGAGCGGCTGTGCCTGGCACTGGAACGCCCGGGCGTCACCGGCGTCCTGGCGACCGCGGACGTCATCGACGACCTGCTGCTGCTCGGCGTGCTCGACGGCAAGACGGTGCTCGGATCGATGAACCGCACCGGGCTGGCCGGGTCGAGCTTCGAGATCGACGACCGGTTCGCCTGCTACGACGCGGAAGCGATCGAGCGGATGCGGTTCGACGGCGGCAAGACCCTGACCCGGATCTGCCTGACGGACCCGGCCACGCCCAGCGTCCTGGAGAACACCGCGAAGGCGGTCAACGAGCTCGCCGACCGCAAGCTGATCGCCATGGTGGAGCCGTTCCTGTCGACGTGGGTCGAGGGGCGCCTCCGCAACGACCTCTCCCCCGACGCCGTCATCAAGTCGATCACGATCGCCGCCGCCCTCGGCCGGTCCTCGGCCTACACGTGGCTCAAGCTCCCCGTGGTCGAGGACATGGAGCGCGTGCTGGCGTCCTCGACGCTGCCGGCCGTCCTGCTCGGGGGCGAGGTGACGGACCCGGACGCGGCCTTCGCGGCCTGGCAGCGGGCCCTGACCCAGCCGACGGTGCAGGGCCTGGTGGTCGGCCGGTCGCTGCTCTACCCCCACGACGGCGACGTCGCCAAGGCCGTCGACACCGCGGTCGGACTGCTGTGAACCCGCACCGGCGCCACTACCCGGAGGACTCCGTGAACACCATCGAACACTGGATCAACGGCACGGCCACCCCGGCGGGCTCCACCCGCACGGCGCCGGTTTACGACCCCGCCACCGGGCAGCGGCAGGCTTCGGTGCTGCTGGCCGAGCCGTCCGATGTGGACACTGCGGTCGCCGCCGCGGGCAAGGCCTTCGAGCACTGGGGCGACTCCTCGCTGTCCCAGCGCACCAAGGTGATGTTCGCCTTCCGCGAGCTGCTCGTGCGGCACGAAGACGAGCTCGCCCGGATCATCTCCGCCGAGCACGGCAAGGTGATCGAAGACGCCCGCGGCGAGATCGTCCGCGGCCGCGAGGTGGTCGAGTACGCCTGCGGCATCGCCGACGCGCTCAAGGGCAGCTTCTCCGACCAGGTCTCCCGCGACGTGGACGTGCACGACTTCCACCAGCCCCTGGGCGTGGTCGCCGGGATCACGCCGTTCAACTTCCCGATCATGGTGCCGCTGTGGATGCACCCGATCGCCATCGCCACCGGCAACACGTTCGTCCTCAAGCCCAGCGAACGCGACCCCTCGGTCTCGAACTTCGTCGCCCGGCTGTACGCCGAAGCCGGGCTGCCGGACGGCGTCTTCAACGTCGTGCACGGCGACAAGACGGCGGTCGACGCCATCCTCGACCACCCCGGCATCGCGGCGGTGTCGTTCGTCGGTTCCACCCCCATCGCCAAGTACGTCCACGAACGCGGCACGGCGGCCGGCAAACGCGTCCAGGCCCTCGGCGGCGCGAAGAACCACGCGGTCGTCCTGCCCGACGCCGACCTCGAGTACGCCGCGGGCCACCTCACCGCCGCCGCGTTCGGCTCGGCCGGCCAGCGCTGCATGGCCATCTCCGTCGGCGTCGCCGTCGGCTCGGCCGGCGACAAGCTGGTGGAGATCCTCGAACGCAAGGCCCGCGAGGTGAAGGTCGGCCCGGGCACCGACCCGGCCAGCGACATGGGCCCGGTCGTCACCGAAGCCGCCCGCGACCGGGTGACGCACTCCGTCGCCCGCGGCGCGGAGCAAGGCGCGAAGGTCGTCGTCGACGGCCGCGGCCTGCAGGTCGAAGGCCACGAAGAAGGCTTCTTCGTCGGACCGTCCCTGCTCGACGAGGTCACCCCGGAGATGGACGCCTACCGCGAGGAGATCTTCGGCCCGGTCCTGGCGATCGTCCGCGCCGAGACGCTCGACGAGGCGATCGCGCTCATCAACGCCAACCCCTACGGCAACGGCACCGCGGTGTTCACGGCGAGCGGCGAAGCGGCGCGCAAGTTCCAGCGTGAGGTCAAGGTGGGCATGATCGGCGTGAACGTCCCGATCCCGGTCCCGATGTCGTACTACTCCTTCGGCGGCTGGAAGGACTCCCTCATCGGCGACAGCCCGATCCACGGCCCCGCGGGCGTCCGCTTCTACACGCGAGCCAAGGTGGTCACCACCCGCTGGCCCCACACCGAAGCCGCATTCAACTTCCCGACATCCAGCTAGAGCGCGGGCCCCTCGCCCGCCAAAGGCCCCGCGCCGGGGATCTCGCCCCGGGCAGGGCCAGGCCACGGCTGGCAAACGGTCGCTCGAACGGCAATCGCGGCGGCGGGGCGCTGCCGTTCGAGCTGGTCCGCCGACCGGGCCGCGCCCAGACCGCCGGCTGATCGGCAAGGGCGGCTCGCACGTCGGCCCGCCCGCCACGGCCCGCCCCGCCCTCGGCGGCGCGCTGTCCGCCTCTCGCCAGTCAGCCACGCCTTCCGTGGCGAGCCCAAGCACCTCCGCCTTCCCACCCCAAGCCCGCAGCCTTGTCTCCCCCATCAGGCCAAAGCGGCACCGCCCGCCCACCTCAAGCCCGCTGCCTTGCCTCCTCGCAGGCCGAAGCGGCACCGCCCGCCCACCTGAGCCCACGGCGGCCCCGCCTTCCTGCGCCGAGCCAGGGCCCCGGCCTCCCACCTCAAGCCGAGGCGGCGGCGCACTTCCCACCTCGAGCCGAGGCGGCGGGCCAAGCCGCCCAGGCGCGGCCCGCCCTCAACCGGAACCCTCTTCTCCGTTTTCCGGTACCGTGGCAGCATCCCGCCAGAGGAGGCCACGTGGTGCATCGAGGTTCGCTCCCGAAGAAGGCCGTCGAGCGCGTCAACACGTGCGTCGGCGCGCTCCGGACCTCACCTCGATGGGGGCCGCTCGTGCGCCGCCATCTCACCCGGATCAGCTACACCGGCCGGCGGTCGGGCCGCACCTTCAGCACGCCGGTCGCCTTTCAGCGGGCGGGCGATGTCGTCACCATCCGCGTGGCGATGCCCGATGCGAAATCGTGGTGGCGCAACTTCACCGGGGACGGCGCTCCGCTCACCCTCGAACTCGACGACACCGACCGCACCGGGCACGCGGTCGCCCGCCGAGACGGGAAAGGGCGGGTCACCGTCACCGTCGACCTCGGGGGCGGCGAAGCCTAGCCCGGCTGCGCGGCCATCCCGTGCCACAGCAAGTCCGCGAGCTCCGCCGCGTCGCGCTGCCAGTCGCCGTTCGGGTCGAGCCACAGCAGGCCGCCCAGTCCGCGCATGACCAGCACCGGCGTCAGGCCCGGCCGGACCGTCCCGGCCGCCACGTTGGCTTCGAGCATCGCCGACACCGCGCCGAGCATGTCCTCGAAGGCGTCGCCCGGCAGCTCGCCCCGGGCCGCCGTCGCGGTCCGCAGCGCGTCCGCCAGCCCCTTCTTGGTCATCATGTAGTGGGCGACGTGGTCGGTCACCCACAGCCGGAGCGCTTCGTCCGGGGCGTGCTTGTCCAGCAGCACCGGCACCACTTCCACGATGTGCCGGACCTCCCGCCGGTAGACCGCCAGGATCAGCGCCTCCGGCGTCGGGAAGTGCCGGTAGACCGTGCCGACGCCGACCTCGGCCTGCTTGGCGATCGCGTTGAACGAGACCTCGCCGGTTTCGGCCAGGGACGCCGCCGCCGCGACGAGGATGCGCTCGTGGTTGCGCCGCGTGTCCGCGCGGCGCGGGCTGACCGATCCGGTCGTCATCGTTCCTCCCGGAGGTCGTGCCGTCCCGCTGAATCTAGCCGAGTGCTGGAGCTGCTCCAGCCCGAGCGGTTCGTTGCCAAGCGGATTGTAATCCGCTAGCCTCGCGACCGAGTGAAGCGGATGACTATCCGCTCCCGCCTTCACCGCCCCACCACACCGTCGGGCAACCCGCCCGGCTCCGCGGAAAGAGACCAGTGGACATCTCACTCGAAGTCAACGGCACCACCGAACACCTCGACGTCGATCCCGGCGTCACGCTCCTGGACGCGCTGCGCGAGCGCCTCGCCGTCACCGGCCCGAAGAAGGGCTGCGACCGCGGGCAGTGCGGCGCCTGCACCGTGCACGTCGGCGGCAAGCCCGTGCTCTCGTGCCTCACCCTGGCCGCCACCGTCCGGCAGCCGGTGACGACCGTCGAAGGACTGTCCACAGAGGACGGGCTGCACCCGGTGCAGCAGGCGTTCGTCGACCAGGACGCCCTGCAGTGCGGGTTCTGCACCGCCGGGCAGATCATGTCGGCGGTCGCCGCCGTCGAGCAGGACGTCGCCGACGTGCGGGAGTTCATGTCCGGCAACCTCTGCCGGTGCGCGGCCTACCCGAACATCGTCAAGGCGGTCGAGCAGGCGAGGCGGGCCGATGCGTCCCTTTGAGCTGACCGCACCCACCACCGTCGAGGCGGCGGTCGCCACGCCCGGCACGTACCTCGCCGGCGGGACGACCCTGGTCGACCTCATGAAGCTCGACGTCCTGACGCCGGACCACGTCCTGGACATCAACGACGTGCCGTTGCGGGGCATCGACACCGCCGACGGGCTGCGCTTCGGCGCGCTGGAGCGGATGAGCGCCATCGCCGCGCACCCGGGCGTCTACCCGGCGATCTCACGCGCGCTGCTGCTGAGCGCGTCCCAGCAGCTGCGCAACATGGCCAGCATCGGCGGCAACCTGCTGCAGCGCACGCGGTGCTCGTATTTCCGGGACGTCGCCATGCCGTGCAACAAGCGCGTACCCGGCAGCGGCTGCTCCGCGCTCACCGGCGCGAACCGGATGCACGCGATCCTCGGCACGAGCGATTCGTGCGTGGCCACGCACGCCAGCGACGTCGCCGTCGCCCTCGTCGCGCTCGACGCCCGCCTGCGGCTGGCCGACGCGACCGGCACCCGCGAGGTCGCGCTCGGCGACTTCTACCAGCTGCCCGGCGACACCCCGGCCGTGGAGAACGACCTGCGCCCCGGCGAACTGATCACCGAGGTGATCGTGCCGCGGCTCGACTGGGCCGCGAACTCCACCTACGTCAAGGTGCGCGACCGGCAGTCCTACGAATTCGCGCTGTGCTCCGCCGCCGTCGCGCTGGACGTCCGGGACGGGATCGTCGCCGACGCCCGGGTCGCGGCCGGCGGCGTCGGGACGGTGCCGTGGCGGCTGCCGGCCGTCGAAGCGGCCCTGCGCGGCAACCCGGCGACCGAGGCCGCCTTCCAGGCGGCCGCCGCGGTGGCCACCGACGGCGCGCAACCGTTGTCCGAGAACGGGTTCAAGGTGCCGCTGCTGCAGCGGACCATCGTCCGGGCCCTGCTCGAACTGCCCGAGGGGAGCTCCCGATGATCACCCGGCTGGACGCGCCGCTGAAGGTCACCGGCGGCGCCAAGTACGGCGCCGACCACACCTTCTCCGGCATGGTCTACGGCTACATCCTGCTCAGCACGATCGCCCACGGCGAAATCGAGGCGATGGACGCCACCGCGGCGAAGAGCGCACCGGGCGTGCTCGAGGTGTACACCCCGTTCGACCCGCTGACGCTGCACACCCCGAGCCTGCCGGTGTTCGGCGAGACGTGGGTTCCGTTGCAGGACAAGGAAGTCTCCTACTACGGCCAGCCGATCGGCTTCGTCGTCGCGGAGACGTTCGAGCAGGCCAGGGACGCCGCGGCCCTCGTCGAGGTCGCCTACCGCGAGCGGCCCGCCCGCACCTCGCTCGCCGAGTCCCTCGACACCGCCGAAATGGCGCCGCCGACGTTCAACGGCGCTCCCCCGGAGATCGAAGTCTTCGAAGACGGCGTCGAATCCATCGATGCCGCCCTGGCCGCGAGCCCGGTGGTCGTCGAGGCGACCTACTCGACCGCGACGCAGAACCACGCCGCGATGGAGCCGCACTCCGCGGTCGCGGTGTGGGACGACGGCGAGCTGACCGTCTACAGCGGCAACCAGGCTTCCGACATGCAGGCGACGGAACTGGCCGTCGCGCTCGGCCTGCCGCGGGAGGCCGTCCACGCGGTCAACCCGTTCGTCGGCGGCGCGTTCGGCGGCAAGGGGCGGACGTCGACGCCGGCGTTCCTGGCCGCGGCGGCGGCCCGCGCCCTGGGCCGCCCGGTGAAGGCCGCGCTCACCCGCGAACAGGTCTTCACCGCCACCGCCGGCCGGGCCTCGACGATCCAGAAGCTCGCGATCGGCGCCGACCCGGACGGCACCCTGGTCGCCCTGAGGCACGACTCGTGGTGCCACAGCGACACCGCGCGGTCGTTCGTCGAACCGACGTCGCACGGCACCTCGCGCGAGTGGTACGCCACGAAGAACCTGTCGATCACGCAGCGGGTCGTGCCGCTGAACGTCCCGCCGACCACGTTCATGCGGGCCCCCGGCGAGGCACCCGGCTCGTTCGCGCTGGAGAGCGCGATCGACGAGCTCGCCGTGAAGCTGGGCATGGACCCGATCGAGCTGCGCGTCCGCAACAACTCGACCGCCCCGCCCGGCCACGACCTGCAGTGGTCGAGCAAGCACCTCGACGAGTGCTTCCGCATCGGCGCCGACCGGTTCGGCTGGGCGAACCGCCCGGCGGGCACGCGCACCGACGGCGACTGGCTCGTCGGCCAGGGTGTCGCCACCGCGGTGTTCCCGGCCCTGCGGTTCCCGGCCACCGTCGGGATCACGCTGCGGGCGGACGACACCGCCGACGTCGCGACCAGCGGTGCGGACCCGGGCACCGGCCTGCTGACCGTGCTCTCCCTGGTGGGCGCCGAATCGCTGGACATCCCGGCGGACCGGATCACCCCGCGCCTCGGCGATTCGGCCCTCCCGCCGGGCGGCATGTCGGGCGGCTCGACGGCGACGGCGAGCGCGGGCACGGCGATCATGCTCGCCGCCGCCAAGGCGATCGACGAACTGACCGCGCTCGCCGCCGATCCGGGCGCACCGTTCGCCGGGCGCCAGGTCACCTACGCCGACGGCCGCGTCTTCGCCGACGGCGAGTCGATGACCTTCGGCGAGCTGCTGCGGGCCGTGGGGCGCGAAACGCTCGAGGTGACCGGGACGTCGGCGCCCGGCGAGGAGATGACCAAGCACTCCTTCGCCTCGTGGGGCGCGCAGTTCTGCGAGGTCCGGGTGCACAGGTGGACGCGCGAGGCGCGGGTGTCCCGGATGCTCGGGGTGTTCGACGCCGGCCGGATCATCAACGACAAGGCGGCTCGCAGCCAGATCATGGGCGGCATGATCTGGGGTGTCTCGGCCGCGCTGCACGAGGGCCTCGAGATCGAGGCGAACGGCCGGCTCGCCAACGGCGACTTCGCGAGCTACCTGCTCCCGGTCAACGCCGACATCCCCGAGGTCGACGTCCAGTTCGTCGAGTACCCCGACACCCTGCACAACGCGGTCGGCGCGCGGGGCCTCGGCGAGATCGGCACGGTCGGCATGGCGGCGGCGGTGGCCAACGCCGTGTACAACGCCACCGGCATCCGGGTCCGGCACATCCCGATCACCATCGAGGACCTCCTCGAGGGCCTCGAAGGCTGACGCTCGCGGGCAGGGCGTTCCCCAGGCGCCCTGCCCGCACCCCCGCAAGAGGAATTCACGGTGTCGCCGCGCGTCCGGCCGATCCGGGCCAGGCGCCGTTATCCATCCGCGACAAGCTCGGAGACGGAACGCCCATGACGGCGGCCCGTCCGCGGTCCTAGGCTGACGGGCACTTCCCCCGACAGTCCACGAAGGGACCCCCGCATGACCGACCCCGTCGTCTCCACCACGTCCGGCGCGGTCCGCGGTCAGGTCACCCCTGCCGGCGTGGTGCTCTTCCGCGGCATCCCGTACGCCGCCGCGCCCGACGGCGAGCTGCGCTTCGCCGAGCCCGTCCCGGCGCCACCGTGGGAGGGCGTCCGCGACACGCAAAGACCGGGGCCGACGGCGCCGCAGCGCCGTCACGACGTGCCCGGCCTCGACCTGACCCCGCTGACCGGCACCGGCTGGCGCCCGGGGCCGGAGTACCTGACGGTGGATGTCTGGACGCCGCAGCCGGGCGCCGCTTCCCTGCCGGTGCTGGTGTTCGTGCACGGTGGCGCGTTCATCGGCGGCGCCGCGTCCGCAGCGGTCCACGACGGCACGGCGTTCGCCCGCGCCGGCGCCGTGCTGGTGACCGTCCAGTACCGGCTCGGCATCGACGGCTTCCTCCCCCTGGACGGCGGCGCGACCAACCTCGGCCTGCGCGATCAGCTCGCCGCCCTGCACTGGGTGCAGGAGAACATCGCGGCGTTCGGCGGCGACCCGGCCAACGTCACCCTCTTCGGCGCGGCGTCGGGCGCCGTCAGCGTCGCCTGCCTGCTCGGCTCGCCGCTCTCGGCGGGGCTCTTCCACCGCGCCATCGTCCAAAGCGGACACCCGGACATGGTCCGCGACGGCGTCCAGGCGCGCCGGCTGGCCAAGGTGGTCGCCGACGAGCTGAAGGCGGAACCGACCGCGGAGGCGTTCCGCAAGGTGTCGACCGAGCAGCTGCTCGACGCCCAGGACGCGGTCCTGCGCCCGGGCGGCGCCCCGGACCTGCGCGACGCACTGGGCTACGACCGCGGCTACGGCCTGAGCCCGTTCCTCCCGGTGATCGGCGACGACGTCCTCCCCCGGCACCCGGCCAAGGCGATCAAGGAAGGCGCGGGCCGCGACGTCGACCTGATCGTGGGCAGCTGCAGCGAGGAGATGCGGCTCTACCTGGTCCCGACGGGCGCGCTGGAAGCGGTCACCGACGACCAGGCGGTGGCCTCCCTGGCGGTGTCGCACCCGGACCCGGCGGGCGTGCTGTACGCGTACGGCCTCGGTTCGGGGCGGACGGCGGGCGAGGTCCTGGTCGAGGCCCTGACGGACCTGGTCTTCCGCGACGGTGTGCGCGACCTCGCCGAGCACCACACCGGCCGGACGTTCCGGTACGAGTTCGAGTGGGGCTCGCCCCTGCTCGAAGGCAGGCTGGGCGCGTGCCACGGGCTGGAGCTGCCGTTCGTGTTCGGCGCGCTGGACGCCGCCTCGGGGCCGCGCGGCCTGCTCGGCGAGAACCCGCCGCACGAGCTGGCCGCGGAACTGAACGGCGCCTGGCACCGCTTCGCGACGACGGGTTCGCCGGGCTGGGCGGAGTACACGGGCGAGGACACGATGTTCCACGCGTACTGACGGCGCGGCCGGAGAACCGTGCCGCGGCCGACGCAATCCCCCTCGCCCCGGTCGGCCGGGAGATCACGAACCGGTCGAGGGCTTTGCTCCAGCGGGCTGGCTCCTGGCCGGGACGGTTGACTATCCCCCTTCCGCGCTGCCAGGCTCAGGCCGCCCGGACGGCCGGATGAATGGGGACCACCGATGCCCGAGGCGGGCTCTGCCGCACCGCCACGCGCCTTCGTCCGCACGCTGCTGCGCAGCGGCACACCCGCGGAACCCGCCGAGCCCATCGCCGACAGCGGTGACCTCACCGCCGTCGGCGACGCGACGCTCGCCCGCGCCTCGCGCTACTGGGTCGCCGTGCCGCTGGCCTACCGCGTCGCCGCCTTCGTCAAGGTCTTCATCGGGTTCACCGCCGCGAACGGCACGCTCGGCCTGGGCCCGGTGCTGGGCGCCACCCTCTTCGCCGTCGTGGCCAACACCGCCGCGATCGTCTGGGTGCTGCGCTCGGGCGGACTCCGGGCCCGCCTCACCGGCCGCGCGCTCGGTCTGGACCTTTCCCTCGGCGTGGCCCTCAACCTCGTGGTCGCCGTGACCGCCCCGGCCGTCATTCAGCCGTTCGCCGTCGACGTGTCCTGGACCTGGCTCGTCGGCTCGGTCGCCATGTGGGCCGGCACGTCCGGGCTGCCCGCGGCGCTGTGGCTGTTCGCGGCGGCCGTTCCGCTCCGGGCCGCGCTGACCCTGGCCGGCGGGCTGCCGTTGAGCCACCAGCTCGCCCTCACGCGGTCGATCGGCTGCATGGTGGCGCTGGCCGTGGCGATCGTGCTCGCCGTGGCGATCCTCATCATGCTCGGCGTCGGCACGCGGTTCGCGGTGGACATCGGGCTGCGGCGCGGCCGCGAAGCCGAGCGCCGCCGGACCCGGCGCATCATGCACGACAGCGTCCTGCAGACCCTCGAAGCGCTGGCCATCTCGGCACCGGGCGACGACGCCCACGCCGTCACCAGGCTGTCGGAGCTGCGTTCGGTCGCCAAGGCGGAGGCGGCCGAGCTGCGCCGCAGGATCACCGAGCCGGTGCCGAGCGGGCCGACGCGCGGGTTCGCGGTCGAACTCGCAGACGTCGCCACCGAGCTGGCGCGCGATGGCCTGCGCACCCAGCTCGTCGCCGCGGACTTCGCCGACGACCACAAGGTGTCGCAGGACCGGCGCACCGCGTTGTGCGAAGCGGTCCGGGAAGCGTTGCGCAACACCGTCAAGCACTCGGGGACGAAGCAGGTCGTGCTGCGCGTGGAGGAACGCGACGGCGGGATCGCGGTGGTCGCGCGTGACCAGGGGCAGGGCTTCGACGTCCGCGACCGGCCGCCGGGCTTCGGGATCAGCCAGTCCATCATGGCCCGGCTGGCCGAGGTCGGCGGGCACGGCACGGTGGACTCGCAGCCGGGCCGCGGCACCCGCGTCACGATGTGGGTCCCCGGCTGAGCCGGCCACGTGGTGGGGCGCCCGGCACCCGCTCAGGCCGCGCGGCGCGCGGCACGCTCAGCCCGCTCCGCGGCGAGGCTCGCGCGGCAGGCCGCGGTCAGCCGGGTGGTGGCGGCGCTGCCGCCGTGCCCGCAGCGCGGGCAGGACATCGCCACGGCCAGGGACAGCTCGTCGACCGCGACGGCCAGCTCGGTCCGGCAGCCGCGGCACCAGCGGTGCCGGGTGACCGGGCTGACGTGCGCCGGCGAGGCGACGCACTGGTGGATCCACCGGCCGTGCACGTGGCAGGTCAGCCGGTCGTCGGGCGCCAGCAGGCCCATGTCCTCGGCGTCGTCCTCGGTGGCGAGCAGGACCGGCAGGGTCCGGACCCGGTTCGGGGTGCTGGTCGTGGCGGTCATCGTGCTCTCCTTCCCGTCACAGGTGCGTCGAACCGGCGGGCCCGGGATCGACATCCCGGCGCCGGCTGGCCGGATCCCGGCGGTTCCTGACCATCCGGCCACTCCCCCCGGCCCGGGAAGATCGCTAGCTTCGACGCGTGTCGAAAATCCTCCTTTCGGTCCACGTCCTGGCGGCGATCCTCGCCGTGGGCCCGGTCGCGGTCGCGGCCAGCATGTTCCCCGCCGCGGTCCGGCGCGGCGACGTCAAGGCGGCCACCCTCCTGCACCGGATCTGCCGCGTGTACGCCTACGCGGCCATCGCGGTCCCGGTGTTCGGCTTCGGCGTCGCGGGCACGATGCACGTGATGGGCGACCCGTGGCTGCTCGTGTCAATCGGCCTGACCGCGGTCGCCGCCGCGGTGCTCGCCCTGCTGATCCTGCCGCGCCAGAAGCGGCTGCTGGCCGAGGAGGAGTCCACATCGGACGTCCTCGGCCGGCTGGCCATGCTGACCGGCGTGTTCAACCTGCTGTGGGCGGCGGTGACGGTGCTGATGATCGTCCGGCCCGGGTCGTCGACCGGTGCCTAGACCGCGAGTGCGAGCGGCACGCGCACCGCCACGAAATCCGGCCGCTGCCGCAGCGCGAACCCCAGGGAGAGGTAGAGGCGGATCGCCGAGGTGTTCCCCGCGGCCGCGTGCATCATCGGCACCTCGCCGCGCTCGCGGATGCCCGCGGCCACCGCGAGCACCAGCCGGGTCGCGAGGCCCTGCCCGCGGTACGCCGGGTCCGTGCAGACCGCGCTGATCTCCGTGTAGCCCGGCGGGTGCAGCCGCTCGCCGGCCATGGCGACGAGCGCTCCGCCGCGCCGGATGCCGAGGTACGTGCCGAGCTCGACGGTCCGCTTCCGGAACGGCCCCGGCCGCGTCCGCTCGACGAGGTCCAGCATCTCCGGCACGTCCGCGGGCCCGAGCCGGACGGCCTCCGGGTCCGGTGCGGCCGCGACCCCCTCGTCGACCAGCTGCACGCCGGGGATCTCGTCGAGCACCTCCCAGTCCGACGGCGGCCGCGCGCCGGTGGCGGCGAGCACGACCGTCGCCCCGGGGCCGGCCAGCTCGGCGACGTCCCGCCAGTCCTGCTCGCCCGGGTCGTCGGGCAGGGCCAGGAACGGCGCGACGTCCTCCGGGTAGCGCAGGACCCGCCCCTGCCGTTCCGCGAAGCGGGCGTGCGGGCCGGTCAGCGAAGCCCAGGTCGGGTTGTCCAGCGGAGAAGCCATGACTCCAGCATGCGGACACCGGCCGGGTGGCCGCCGCCACTCCCACATCCTGGGTAGGGTGCGCACGTGGGTTCCCAGGTGCCGGTGTGGATTCCGATCGTCGTCGCCCTGCTCGGCCTCGCCGGGGTGATCCTGACCCAGGTCCTTTCGGGCCGCCGCGAAGCCCGGCGGATGGCCGAAGAGGCCGCTCGCGAAGAGCGCCGGTGGCAGCGCGAACGCGAAGCCCGGACCCACGAGACCCGCGCCGAGGCCTACGCCCGGCTGATGGGCGCCCTCGAAGCGTTCGACGGCGTGCTGTTCCAGGCCCGCGCGATCCGCGAATCGGACCGCGAACCGGACCGCGAACTCGACGAGCACCAGCTCGCCGAACTGCGGGAGGTGCGCAGCGAGGCCCAGCACGCCCTCGGGCCCGTCGTGCTGCACGCGCCGGAAGCGGTCCGGCGGCTGATCAGCGACGCCACGCTGCCCCGGATGCGGCTGGCCGCGATGCTGCTCGACCCCGGCCCCGACGACGGCACGAAGCTGCGGCCCGCCTGGGACGCCGGCCAGCGCGGCTACCGCGTCATGCGCGCCCGGATGCGGGCCGACCTCGGGTTCGACGCGGAGCCGGTGGAGGAGCTGTTCGGCGCTCAGCCGACCGTGGTCAGCGCCTCGTCGGAGAGCACTTCGGACCCGGCGGACACGACCAGCCGCCCGCCGGCGACCTGATAGCTGTACTCGCCGTTCACCGCGACGAAGCCGTCGCCCTCGGCCCGGGCCGGCAGCGTGATGTGGGTGTCGTCGGAGGCCGCCTGCCCGCGGGCCTGCCCGTCGTAGAAGATCCGGCCGTCAGGGACCCGGCAGATCGTGACGAGGGACTTTTCGGTCTGTCCCACGAGCAGCGCCGTCCCCACCCCGCCGGGCAGGTAGCGCGCCGCGTCCGCCGGGCACGGTTTTTCGGCCGGCGTCGACGTGGTCGTGGCCGGCGTCACCGGCGGGATGACGCCGTTCGCGGTCGTGACGACGGTCTTGGTGGTCGGCAGCGCGGGCGTCGTGTACTCCGGGAACGGCCCCGACGCGTACGGCGAGGGCCGCGAGTCCCCGGTGAACAGCAGGACCCCGCCCACCGCGACGCCGGCGACCACCATCAGGGTCAGCAGCACCCACAGCGCCCGCGCGCGGGCCCGGCCCGGCGCCAGCCCCGCGCAGGTGCCACAGCGCCGGGCGGCGGGGTCGTTGACCGCGCCACATTGCGCACACGTCCAGGGAAAACCCGCCATCGGGCCTCCTTCGGCCCGGCGCCACGCCACGCCGGTGTCCCCATGGTCACCGACGGGGGCACCGGCTGCAACGGCTCGTGGCTACCCTTGTACGACGTTGACCATCCAGGGGATGCCGAACTTGTCGACGCAGGCACCGAATTCGTCGCCCCACATCTGCTTTTCGAACGGAACCGTCACGGTGCCGCCCTCGCTCAGCTTGTCCCAGTAGCCGCGCAGGTCGTCGGCGTCGTCGCCGCTGAGGCTCACCGAGATGTTCGTGCCCGGGTTGTGCTCCATCCCGGCCGGGGTGTCGGCTGCCATCAGCGTGAAGCCGTTCTCCGCTTCCAGCTGGGCGTGCATGACCTTGTTCGCGTCCGCTCCTTCGGGTGAACCGAATTCCCCGAACGTGTTCAGGGTGAGCGTGCCGCCGAAGACACCCTTGTAGAACTCCATCGCCTGCCGCGCGTCGTCGCGGAAGCTCAGGTAGGGGTTGAGACGAGAAGCCACGGCCATCTCCTTCGATCGGACGAGAGCAGCATCCTCGCAGAACGCCGGACCGGCGCCAATCGGCGGATTTTCAGGGTCGCCTCAGAGCACGAACCGTCGCCGCGCGACGGGTTCCAGCGGCAGCGCACCGTGCAACGCGGCCCGGGCCCGCAGCTCCAGCGCCCGGTCCAGCTGCCGGGCTCCGGGCGCCGCGGTGTGGAACGTGCCGCGGTCGAACAGGTACACCAGCGCCAGCTTTCCTTCGCGGCGCCCGGCCGGCTCGCCGAATTCGACGGTCGCGAACCGCAGCGAGCCGCCGTAGCCGGCCCTGGCCAGCCGGTCCGCGACGTCGACCAGGTCGCTGGTCAGCACGCGCAGGTCGCGGTTGCGGCGCCAGCACCGGACCGTCGAACGGCCGTGGAGGTCCTGCGTCACCAGCGGGTGCACCGGCAGCCGCGCCGACGTCGCGGCGATCAGCTCCGCCTCGGTGCGGGCCAGCGCGTCCCCGTCGACCTTGAAGTCGACCGTGCCGCCGCCGGTGGGCGCGAGGCCGAGCGCGGCGCGCATCCGCGGGGCGGCCGCGGCGAGGGTGTACAGGGACTGCAGGTGCGGGCGGGAGGTCCAGCATCGGACGAGCTTGCTGTCCAGCAGGGTCACGACGAACGTTCCTATCCTCATTTCGGAGGCCACCGGACCGGGCGCACTGGCAATGTCCACTGTGGACGTCAGGCGCGGGGACGCGGGGCCGGAAGGGACAGCATGCGCCCGCCGCGGGATTTCCGGACCGCAACTTCCGTCGTGGCGCGGCGAACGGCACCGGCCCGCCGCCGAACGGTCACTCCGGGTAGGTTCAGCCGATCAGCGGTATCCCTCTCGCCTCACCCCACGGCGATCACGACCTTGCCGAAGTTCTCCCGCTCCTCGAAGCGCCGGAACGCCGCGGCGGCGTCCTCGAACGAGTGAACGCTGTCGATGACCGGCTCGATCGGCCACACCTCGAGCCACCGGAGCAGGTCTTCGGTGTCCTCGCGGCTGCCGACCCAGATCTTCCGCACGGTCGCACCGCTGCGGAACAGGTCCATGAAGTCGATCGGCGGCCCGCTCCGGCCGACGAACCCGACGAGCGCGATCTCGGCGTGGTGGATCCCGGCCGCGACCAGCGACTGGGCGAACGTGCCGGGCCCGCCGACCTCGACGATCCGGTCCGCGCCCCGCCCGCCGGTGGCGTCGAGCACCGCCTTGCCCCAGTCCGGCGTCGCGACGTAGTCGATCACCGTGTCCGCGCCCAGCCCGGTCAGTTTCGCCACCTTGGCCGCGCTCGACGTGGTCGCGACGACCCGCGCCCCGCGCGCCTTCGCCAGTTGCAGGGCAAACAGGGAGACGCCGCCGGTGCCGAGGGTCAGCACGACGTCGCCCGGGCGCACCCCGTCGAGCGACGTCCACGCCGTGACGGCGGCACACGGCAGCGTCGCGCCCTGCTCGAAGGTGAGCGAATCCGGCAGCGCGACGAGCGCGTGCTCGGGGACGGCCCGGTATTCGGCGAGCCAGCCGTCCCGGCCGTTGCCGTACCCCACCGCGGTGTCCGGCATCCGGCCGGCGATCCAGTCCGGGTGGAACGCGTTGACCACCCGGTCTCCCCCGGCGAACCGCGTGACCCCCTCGCCGACCGCCGCGACCTCGCCCGCGGCGTCCGAGACCGGGATCAGCGTATCGGCCCCGGCGGCGAAGTGCTCGCCGTTCAGGATGAGCAGGTCCCGGTAGTTCAGCGACACGGCCCGCACGCGGACGAGCACCTCGCCGGGCCGCGGCTCGGGCATCGGCTCTTCGCGCTGGACCAGACGGCCGGACCGCGGACGGTAGACGCGCACTACAACTCCTCATGTTAACCAGATGACTAACATTGACCATGGCACAGCGGCTCGCGTCCGGGCAACCGGGGATACTCGGACCATGGCCAGCCGCACCGCGACCCCCCTGGAGCACCCGGACCTCGAGGACGTCCCCTTCAGCGCGGCCCTGGAAGCCCTGCGCGACCCGCACCGGCTGGCCATGATCGCCGCCCTGGCCAGGGAACCCGGCCGGCCGTGCGGCGCGATCATGCCGCCGGTGAGCAAGCCCGCCGCGTCCCGGCACTTCAAGATCCTCCGCGCCGCCGGGCTGCTCCGGCAGTGGGACAGCGGCACGCAGCGGCTGAACGCACTGCGCCGCGAGGAGTTCGACGCCCGCTTCCCCGGCCTGCTCACCCTGGCCCTCGCCGAAGCCGCCCGCGGCTGATTCCGCCCTTTTCTCGCCAACCAGACATTTAGCGTTGCTAATAGATCTGGGGCAGAGCTACTTTCAGGGGCATGACCGAACTCGCCGACCGCCTGCTGGGCGCCGTCCAGGGGATCCGCCGGGTGGTGCGCCGCCGGGTGCGCGCCGGCGTGGCGGGCACGCCACTGCCCGGCGCCCAGGTCGAACTCCTGCGCGTCGTGGCCGACCACCCCGGGATCGGCGTCGCCGCGGCCGCGCGCGAACTGCACCTGGCGAACAACTCGGTCAGCACGCTGGTGAACCAGCTCGCCGACGCCGGCCTGCTGCGCCGCGAGGCCGACCCCGCCGACCGGCGCGCGGCCCGGCTGGAGATCACCACCGCGGCCGCCGACCGGATGACGGCCTGGCGCCGCGCCCGCACCGGGCTCGTCGCCGACGCCCTCGCGAAACTGTCTGAAGAGGACATCACGGCCATCGGGCAGGCGTTGCCGGCACTGGAAAAACTCATGGGCATCCTGAAGGAGCAACCATGACCGAACCCGCGGCGGTGCGCTGCACCGGCCTCAGCCACTCGTTCGGCGCCACCCGGGCGGTGGACGGCGTCGACCTCGAAATCCACCCGGGCGAGGTGTTCGGCCTGCTGGGCCCGAACGGCGCCGGCAAGACGACGACCCTCCGGATGATCACCACCCTGCTGCCCGCCGCGCCGGACCGCATCACGGTCTTCGGTGTCGACGTCGCGCGCCGCCGGATGGCCGTGCGGCGGCTCATCGGGTACGTCCCGCAGCAGCTGTCCGCCGACAGCGCGCTCACCGGCCGCGAGAACGTCGCACTGTTCGCACGGCTCTTCGACGTGCCCCGCCGCGAGCGGGCCGGGCAGGTGCGGCTGGCCCTGGACCTGGTCGGGCTGGCCGGCGACGCCGACCGCACGGCCAAGACGTACTCCGGCGGCATGATCCGCCGCCTCGAACTCGCCCAGGCCCTGGTCAGTTCGCCGCGGCTGCTCGTCCTCGACGAGCCGACGGTCGGGCTCGACCCGGTCGCGCGGTCGTCGGTGTGGGACCGCATCGGCTCGATCCGCGAGGCGACCGGCATGACCGTGCTCGTCACCACGCACTACATGGACGAAGCCGAGCAGTACTGCGACCGCGTCGCCCTGATGGACGCCGGCCGGATCCGCGCGCTGGGCACCCCCGCCGAACTGGAAGCCGCCCTCGGCCCGGAGTCCACTTTGGACGACGTGTTCCGGGCGGCGACCGGGAACCGGCTCGACCACGAAGAAGGAGGGATCCGCGGTGTCCGTGCCACTCGCCGTACCGCCCGCCGCCTCGGCTGAGGAGGGCCCGCTGCGCCGGCTGCGCGTGCTCGGCGCCCGCGTCGGCGCGATGTGCCTGGTGGAGCTGCAGAAACTGCGCCGCGACCAGACCGAGCTGCTCACCAGGGCGATCCAGCCCGCGCTGTGGCTGCTGATCTTCGGGGAGACCTTCACCCGGCTGCGCGCGATCCCGACCGGCTCGACGCCGTACCTCGACTTCCTGGCGCCGGGCATCCTCGCCCAGTCGGCGCTGTTCATCGCGATCTTCTACGGCATCCAGATCATCTGGGAGCGCGACGCGGGCGTGCTCGCCAAGCTCCTGGTGACCCCGACCCCGCGCGCGGCCCTCGTCGCGGGCAAGGCCTTCGCCGCCGGCGTCCGTGCGCTCGTGCAGGCGCTGATGGTGCTGATCCTGGCCGCGATCCTCGGCGTCGGCCTGACCGCCAACCCGCTGAAGCTCCTCGCCATGGCCGTCGTCCTCGTGCTCGGTTCGGCGTTCTTCTGCTGCCTGTCCATCGTGATCGCCGGGATCGTGCTGTCACGGGAACGGCTGATGGGCATCGGGCAGGCGATCACGATGCCGCTGTTCTTCGGCTCGAACGCGCTGTACCCGGTGGACCTGATGCCGTCGTGGCTGAAGGTGCTCAGCCACGTCAACCCGCTGAGCTACCAGGTCGACGCGCTGCGCGGCCTGCTCATCGGGACCCCCGCCCACCTCGGGCTCGACTTTGCCGTGCTGGCGGTGGCGACGGCGGTGGCCGTTTCGGTCGCCTCGGCCCTGCTCGGCAGGTTGGCCCGCTGAGGCACATGTCTCACCGAACGGAAGCTTTATCGCCCGATGCCTAATGTCGAATTCGTGAAACGTCGCCGGGCCGTGGTCCCCTTTGTCGGTTTGTGCCTGCTCGCCGGAATTCTGGTCGCCGGGACGGTGACGCCCGCGGCCATCGGGGCGGGTCTGTTGTCGAATCAGGTCAGCGATTCGGTGGACGCCATTTCCGCCCAGCTCGCCGCGGCCGATCCGCCGCTGGTCACCACCGTGACCGACCGCGACGGCACCCCCATCGCGACGCTCTACGCGCAGTACCGCCTGCCCGTCACCGCGGCCGGGATCGCCACCACGATGAAGGCCGCGATCGTCGCCGTCGAAGACCGCCGGTTCTACACCGAAGGCGGCGTCGACATGCAGGGAATGCTCCGCGCGGCGGTCAACGACAGCACCGGCGGGGCGCTGCAGGGCGCGTCCACGATCACGCAGCAGGACGTCAAGAACTACCTGATCAACGTGGTCGACCGGAACGACCCGGCCGCCCAGCAGGCTGATCGCGAGGACTCGCTCGCCCGCAAGCTGCGCGAGGCGAAAATGGCCGTCCAGCTCAACGCCACCATGAGCAAGGACGACATTCTGGCGAATTACCTCAATGTGGTCGAATTCAGCGGAACCGTGTACGGTGTCGGCGCGGCGGCCGAGGCGTATTTCGGGACGACCGCGGACAAATTGACCGTGCCGCAAGCCGCCCTGCTCGCCGGAATGGTGAACAACCCGAGCGTCTACAACCCGTACACCCACGCCGACAAGGCACTGCAGCGCCGCAACCTCGTCATCGACGACATGGTCACCAACGGCTCGATCCCGGCGTCGTACGCGGCGACGGCGAAGGCTGCCCCGCTCGGGGTGGTGCCGAACGGCCCGGTGACGCCGTCGGGCACCTGCCTGGGCGCGGCGCCGGACGCCGGCTTCTTCTGCGCCTACGCGGAAAGCTACCTGGTGCACGCGGGGTTCACCGCCGACCGGCTGGCCACCGGCGGCTACACGATCAAGACCACCCTCGACCCGCGCGTCTCGCAGGTGGCCAAGGACGCCGTCGACGCGAACGTGCCGACCACCCAGGACGGCGTGGCCAACACCTTCGCCGTCGTCCAGCCGGGCCAGGACGGGCACCAGGTGCTCGCCATGGTCGCGAACCGCGACTACGGCACCGATCCGGCGCGGGGCGAGACGTCGACCGACATCGTCGCCGACGCGAGCAACGAGTTCGGCGCGGGCTCGTCGTTCAAGATCTTCACCTCGGCCGCGGCGCTCGTCACCGGCAAGGCGGGGCTCGACACGCCGCTGCCGAACCCGGACAGCCAGTGCTTCCCGGTACCGGACGCGCATTCGTCCTGCTACACCGTCCACAACGACGGCCACTACGCGGACCCGATCACCCTCGCCGACGGGCTGGCGACCTCGCCGAACGTCGCGTTCGTCGGGCTGGAGAGCCAGGTGGGGATGCCCGCCGTGCTCGACATGGCCTCCAAGCTCGGGCTGCGGAACACCCTCGCGACCAACGACGCCGGCCGCACCCCGGACCCGAAGTCGGGCAACCCGCAGTTCAGCGAGCCGCAGTCGCAGTACTTCCAGAACCTGCTGTCGTTCACCCTCGGCAACAGCCCGGTCAGCCCGCTGGAGATGGCGAACGTGTCGGCGACCCTGATGAGCGGCGGCGTGTGGTGCCCGCCGAACCCGATCCTGTCGGTGACCGACCGGAACGGCAACGCCGTGCCGGTGGCGCAGCAGGCGTGCGAACGGGTCATCCCCCAGGGCGTGGCGGACACCCTGGAAGCGGGGCTGAGCAAGGACACCACGAGCGGAACGTCCGCCGAGGCGGCCCGCGCGGCCGGCTGGACCCGGCCCGACATCGGCAAGACGGGTACGACACAGCTGAGCGAATCGGTCGCGTTCGTCGGGGGTGTCGACGGCTACGCGGTGTCGTCCATGGTGTTCGCCGACGGGCCGCACCCGCGGGAGATCTGCCCGGGCACGCCGGTGCACCTCGGCGACTGCGGCCACGGCGCGTTCGGCGGCACGGTCGCCGCGCCGCCCTACTTCCACGCCATGAGCCGGCTGCTGGCCGGGGTCCCCGACCAGCCGATCCCCGCCGCCGACCCGGCGTACCTGCAGGCGCGGAGCTAGCGCGGTTCGAGGAAGACGAGCGGGATCTCCCGCTCGGTCTTCGTCTGGTACTGCGCGTAGTTCTTGAAGTCGGCGGTGATCTTCGGCCACAGCCGCGCCCGCTCGTCCGCGTCGGCGATCCGGGCGCGCATCGGCTGCTTCGGCCCGCCCTTGAGCGAGACCTCGACGTCGGGGTGGTCGCGCAGGTTGAGGAACCACGCCGGGTGCGTGTCGTCGCCACCGCGCGACGCCACGACGACCCACGTGTCGCCGTCCTGGTGGGGCGAGGTCAGCAGCACCGACCGCGGCTGCCCGCTCTTGCGGCCGATGGTGGTGAGTTCCAGGACGGGCATGGCGACCTGCCACCCCACCCGGCCCCCGGTGAGCTTGATCAGGCCGCGGTGCACGGCATTCATCGTCTTGAGGGCGAAGTCGCTCGGCATGATCCCAATCTAGTCCCGGGGCATCCGGCGCCGTGGTACGGCCCGGATGTCCGGTTCGCCGGATGATCGTCCACGCGGGATCGGCGAAACCGCCCCGTCCGGCGCCGGCGGTGTGCGAGGCTGCCCGGCGAAGGAAGAACCGGAAGAGAGAAGACCGATGCTGATCTGGGGCTGGCGTACGCGCATCTACGTGCTGGCGATGACGACGTTCTTGTGCGGCCGGTGCGGTAACCCGGCTTCGCACGCGGTGCGCAAGGCGGTCACGAAGTTCACGCTGTTCTTCATCCCGCTGTTCCCGATCAGCGTCAAGTACACGGCGCAGTGCACGTTCTGCGGGATCGAGAACCGCATCCCGAAGGAGGATGCGCTCCGGCTGCAGGCGCAGGAGGAGCAGGGCCAGGCGCAGCAGCAGGCGGCGCCGGGGTACCCGCCGCACCCCTCGCAGGGTGGTGCTCCGCAGGGGTTCCCGCAGCAAGGGCTGCCGCAGCAAGGGTTTCCGCAGCACCCGTCCCAACCGCAGGGGTTCCCGCAGCAGGGTCCGCCGCAGCAGGGCCAGTTCCCGCAGCAGGGCCACTGAGCGCAGGCCGTCGCCGGTGGTCCGGACCGCCGGCTCGGCTCGGTCCCGGCTCGGCACACTTGGCCCGGCTCGCATGCCCGGCTCTCCCGCTCAGCCGGCCCGCACGGCCCGACTCGGCACGCTTGGCCCGGTTCAGTCCGATAGGGGTAAGGCTGCTCTGTTGAGTTGTCAAACAACTTCGGGCGGCGTTTCCCGAGCTGGGAGGGTTTCGCGGTCAGACAGGGCCTGACCTGGGCTTTCCGGCCGATTCGGGCCGGTTGGGTCCGGTCCGGGCTGGACGTGTGACGGCCTGGAGACGGCCTGGCGGCCCGGGTCTGTTCGGTCCAGAGGGTGAGTTGGTAGGGGCTGAAGAGGGCGGTCTGGTTGGGGCTGAGCTGGCGGCTGGGCATCGTTGCGGCTCCCTTGGGTGAGTCGGTTACGGGGCTTGCTCGCCTGGTGGGCTCGCCGCCCCCGTCTTCCTCGCCCCTGCCGCCATTAGCACCGGGCTGCCGGTGTCAAGAGTGAGCGAAGCTCATCGCGCAGCGACGCCGAAGGCGCTCTTGATGCTGGTAGCCCGGTGTTAAACGATCGCCTGCGAGGGAACGGGCTCACCATGTGAGCTGCCAGCCGAGCTGAGCGACGAGACGCAGTCGGCGGGGCTGCCTTGGGTTCTGGGTGCCGTGGCGTCGGCGGCGCACCTGCGGGAGCCGAGCCGTCGGCGGGCGCGCCCGGCGGCCGGCCGGAGCGGAGCGGGAGGCCGGTCCGCCAAGGGCGGCGTCCGACGGACGCAAGGTGACCTGTGCGCGCCGCCGCAGGCGGCGCCTTGATCCCATAGAGCCGAATTCGGCAGTAAACTCGGCTGGGCAGGCGCGGATCGAAGGAGGGGCACGTTGTCGCGTAAGTACTACACGGTGGTCACGATGACGGACAGCGCGGAAGACGCTGCGCGGTTAGCTCGTGGCATCGTTGAGGCACGTCTCGGCGCGTGTGCCCAGGTGACCGGGCCGGTCCGGAGTTTCTACCGTTGGCAGGGCAGCATTCATGATGAGCAGGAGTGGCAGTGCTTGGTCAAGACTGACGGTGACCGGCTTGACCTGCTGTTCGCTCACATCAAAGAAAACCACCATTACGACGTGCCTGACATCGTCGCGCAGCCGATCGAAGCCGGTAGCGAAGAATACCTTGCCTGGCTGACAACCGAGACGCGACCAGTGTAACCGCTACCGATGCAAGCCTGATCGGATCTTGTCTCGCATGGTGTTTCCGGGACTGCCCTTCTTCGCGGACGCAAGCTCGGAGGACAGTGTGAGCAGGCGCTGTCGTGACAAGCTGCTCTCGGTGCGGATCGTCGAATCGATCGCACTGTCCACCAGCGCGCGTGCTCGATCGTAGTCGTTCGCCCGCACGCAAAGCGTCGTCAAGTCGGCGAGAGCTAGAGCGCGCTGCTTCCGAACGGTCGGAGGTAGGGACGCAAGCAAGGAATCTGCGATGGCAGGAGCGTCCTTGTGCTGAAGTCCCATGTAGGTCGAGACTGTGAGGCTACCCAGCCTGTTCGCCGTGAAGAACGTCGTCCAATGGCGCTCCGTGCGCGGGTGTGCGAAGTCGAACGCCGTGAAAGCCCGTTCGAGTGCACGCATGGCTTCCGTCTCGTTGCCCAGACGGCTTAGTTCCTCGGCCTGGCGCGCCGCCACCCATGACCGGGTAGCAGGAGCTGTATTACCGGGGACGTAGCTTTCGGCCTGCTGTAGTAGCCTCACGGCCGGGACGGTGTCGTTTCGCGAGGACGCCAGGTAGCTCCAATAGGAAAGCGCGCACGCAGCCAATGGGCCGTCACCTGAGTCTTTGGCAATCTTCAGCGTCTTTCGCCAGGACTGCACTGCCTCGTTTGCATTTCCAAGGTCGAAGTGTAGCCATCCGACAAGTGTCTCGGTCTCGCCGAAAGTGCGAACAAGTTCGTTGCGAATACTCTCCGTTCGAGCATTGGCGAGCAAGGCGGATATCACCGCGCGGTGACGCACTAATCCGTCAAGCAACTGACGTGCCGGAACGGTGTGTTCGTTGTCGTGAAAGTCCGCTGTTCGGTCCTGCATGAGTTGGACAGTGGCCATGTCGACGGGGCGGTCTTTTTCGACTGAATCCATCAGGCGCTGCCATGGCGCATTTGCCAGCAATCCAGCGCTCGCGGCCGAAACGGCCAAGACGCCTGCGCCTTTCAGTAGGTCGCGGCGGGGTACAGGACTCAGCTCCTGATCGGTCGTCTCGGCCGGAGCGGCTTCCGGCTGGCCGGCCTCGGCCTGCGGTTTTCGGAACCACAATAGATCGCGTGGCACGTGTAGCGCCTCGGCCCATTTCTGGAGCTTGACCAGGTCGTGAATGGCAGACGGGGACCGTTCGAGCTTGCTGAGCTGGCCTTGGGTGATGCCGAGCCAGGCAGCCAGGTCGGCCTGCTTGACCTTCGGGGACTGCGCGGAGCGATAAGCGCGGAGGAAGCGCCCGAAGTGCTGACCGAGCAGGGGCGAACGTATGTCGGACCGTTCCCAGAAGTCGGCCGGAAGGTCCGGCGCAACCGCTGTGACATCGTCGTTCATCTGGTCACCCCCTGAAGATGCCGTATGCATCGAGTGTAGCACGTTGGCACGCCTCTGACCTGGCGATATGCGTCGGAGGAATATTCCGTGCACGCTGCCGTATTCGTATGCCCGACCTTTGTTTCGGAACCCGCCTGTTTGGCCGATTGTAGTAGTTGTTCGACAAGCTGAGCACGTAGGGAGGCCGCGAAGTGAGAGGGCTGTTACATGGCGAAGCGCGTGCGACGCACCGGCTCTCGTCCGACTGAGGATGGCGACGAGGGGGCGGAGAGGTACATGTGGGCGTTCCGGGAAGGGGCGACTGTCATCCTTTCCATTCCAGGCATACGAGATTTGACGTTATCAGCCGATGAGGCGCGAACGATTGGCCGGATGCTGATGGACACGGCCGACGACGTAGATCGTGAAAAGTCATCAAACAAGAGTCAAGTACAGTAAGGGCTAATTTAATGGCTATCGAAAAGGGTCACCGGTTCGCGGTCGCGTTCGATGAGGCGTTCCCGCAGGGCCTTGTGATGGTGGGCGAGGTTTCGCCTGACAACGAGTTTCAGTCGCGGGAGGACAAGGCGGCCGGTCGGCCGGTGCGGCAGCGCGTGGACGAGTCGACGGGCAAGCGGCAGTGGAAGTTCCTGGCGACCGACCTGGGTGAGACGCGGGCCAAGCGCGCTTCCTTCGAAGTGACGTTGCTGGCCGATGTGCAGCCGGTGCCGTCGGCGTCGGAGGTGATGCCGGGGATGCGGCCGGTGGAGCTGGAGGGCTTGACGGCGGAACCGAGGGTGGCCGGTCAGGGCGAGTACAAGTACCAGTCGTACGTGTTTCGGGCGACGGGCTTCAAGGCGGCCGACTCCGGGGCGGCGGGCAAGTCGTCTCGCTCGGGCTCGTCGGCGGGTGCTGCTGATGGCTCGAAGGCGGCCTAGGGGTGCTGACCGTGGTTGTTGGGAGCGAGCCGGACCCGGCGTCGTATGAGCGGCTGAACCAGGAGTGGCAGCGCGCTTACGCCGACTACCACATGGCGTATCGGGCGGCGGCGAAAGACCCCGCGCGGTCGGACCTGGCGGAGCGGGTCTCGTACTCGGCTCGGCGGGTGGCTCGGTTGTGGCATGAGCTGTCGGCGGTGCCAGGTCTGGAGTGGTGGGCGGTGGCGGCTCTGGCTGCTGCGGCGGAAGCCATGACAGAGGCAGCGCAGGACTGGGCGACGCTGGCCGGCCACCCGTTGGTGATGGATCGGCGGCCGGTTCCGGCGCAGCGGCGGCGGTTGCACCCTGCACCGATCCGGCCTCGGCGTGACGGGCGGGGTGCCTGATGGCGGCAGCAGAGCTGGAGCCGGTGCGGTTTGACGACGTGGACGCCGGGGTGTTCGTGCCGGTGGGTGTGCTTTTGCGGCGGTTGCGTGACCTGCGCGGCTGGAAACAGGCCGAGCTCGCTGATCGGTCGGGGTTTTCGGCGTCGTTCATTGGTGGGGTAGAGGCAGGCTCGCGGCCGTTGCGTCGGGTTCCGGCGATCATGCGTCTGGCGGACGTGCTGATGATTCCGCGCGCACAGTTGTTCGACTGGGTGGTGTCCGAAGTGGAACAGGAGCAATCGGTGTTACGGGGTGACGCGGAGTGAGCCGGGGTTCGGTGGCAAAAACCCCAGAGTATCCGGTGAAGCTCCGCGACGCGCAGATGGACATTTTCGCGCGGATGCCGTCGAAGGATTCGCCGTTGTCCGCGTGGGTCGAGTTCCACCGGCATAACGCACGGATGTTCAAGTCCATGGCCGAGACGGACCCGGATCACAAGTGGGAGGCGCTGGCGAATCACGGTATCCAGTTGCGGTGTGTGGAGCGGCTGACCCAGCGTCCGGAGTGGAAGGAGGACTACGCGGGCGAGGCGCAGTCGGAGACGTCGGAAGACTGACAGCGGCACGATAACTGAATATTGGTAGTAGTTACGCACGTGGGGACGTGTGATGGATAAACGCGTCCCTGCGTGCATAAATTGTCCTGTTTTTCGGACGCGCAGAACCAGCCCTCTTGGGCCTAGGAAACCTTCTCGGGCTGGTTCTGCGCCTGTTCACTGGAGTAAGCGAACAATGCCTACGATAAATGATGGCAACCAAGGGCAGTCAACCGGGGTCACTCGGATGCGCTGCACAAAATGTAAGAAGTTCGCTCGGCTGCTGCCGGGTGAGGACCGGTGCGCCCCATGCCTGGGGATGCTCCCACTTCCGTTGGTGCTGCCGCGCGCAAGTGTGCGGGGTGGTCGCTGATGGACGCGCACACGGTGATGACCCTCACCCTGGTGGCAGGCGGCCTGGCGGTGCTGCTGTGGGTCCTGGCCAAGATCGGACGGGCGCTGGCCGGGCTGCTGGAGATGCTGGCCGCTCTGGCGGTGGTCGGGATGGTGCTGTGGGGCCTCGCGCGGGCCGTCGGCTGGATTGTTCGGCAACTGGTGACGCACTGGCGGACCTGCCTGGCCCTGCCCGGGTTGTGGGCGTGGTGCCGCTACCTGGGCTGGATCTCCCTGGTCGTGACGTTCGGCGTGCTCGGCCTAGTCCAGCTCGTATGGTGGCGGCTGGACGCGGTGGGCTATGACCACTGGTGCGGCCGGTGGCTGCGGAGCTGGTGGCTGCGCTGGGCACTGTACGGACGGAAGCTGGCTGGTTGGCTAACCGCGTGCGGACTGGTGGTGCGGGACGCCTCGGTGCCGGTGGATGTGACGGTGTCGCTGATCGGACGCGGCCGGGGCCGCTCGGCGGTCTCCCGCAGTGAGAACCGTTCGGGCAGGGTGGCGGTGCCGACACTGCTGTCGGTGCGGTCCGGGGCCTCGTGGGATGAGGTGCGGGTACGGCTGGTGCCGGGCCAGACTCCCGAGGAGTTCGACGACGCGGCCCGTGCGCTGGCGGTGGCTCGGAAGGTCACGCGCTGCCAGATCCGGGAGTTGAGCCCGGACGTGGTGTCGATCGATTTCATGCGTCGAGACCTGCTGACTGCCCCGGTGGCGTGCCTGCCGGTGCCGGACCTGGTGGCCGTCGACGGGACCGGGGTGGATCTGCGGGCGGTCTACGCGGGGTCGACGGAGTACGGAAAGCCGTGGCGGCTGCCGCTGGTCGGAACGGGGTCACACACGCTGGTCGCCGGTGCCACCGGGTCGGGGAAGAACTCCGTGATGTGGTGCCCGCTGGTCGCGGCGGCCTCGGCGATCCGGGCCGGGGTGATCCGCTGTTCGGGGATCGACCCGAAGGCAATGGAGCTGTCCTACGGACGCGGGATCTTCGCCCGCTACGGCCAGTCCGGCAAAGAAGCCTTGGAAGTCCTCGACGCGCTGTTGGAGGAGCTGGAGAAGCGCAAGCGGGAGTTCGCCGGGCTGACACGGCAGGTGCCGATCTCCACCGAATACCCGGTGGAGCTGCTGGAGTTCGACGAGATCGGGGCGCTGACCAAGTACACCGACCGCAAAACCCGTGACCTGATCGTGGAGAAGCTGGCGATCCTGACTACCCAGGGCCGGGCGCTCGGCTTCACCGTTCGTGGCTACGTGCAGGAGCCGACGAAGGACACGGTACCGGTGAGGGAGCTGCTGCCCCGGCGCATCGCGATGCGGCTTACCTCGAAGACGCAGGTTCCGATGGTGCTCGGAGACGGCGCGTATGAGCGGGGCGCGTGGGCGAACCGCATCCCCGAGGACGCTGCCGGGGTCGGTTACGTGTGGGGCGAAGGCATCCGCGAACCCCTGCGGGTCCGCGCTGGCTGGGTGCCCGATCAGACGATCAAGCAACTGGAGCACTACGTCACCAACGGTGGCGCCCAGGTCGTCAACCTCGCTGATCGACGCGGCGGCGAAGGGAGGCGGGCATGACCGACACCCACGCAACGCAGGATCGGCCGGCCACCCCGGTCGAGCGAATCCGTCCCGCGCTGGCCGCCGATGTGGTCAAGGCGACGGCGGAGAAGCACGGCGTCTGTGTCCGCCCGTTCACGATGGAGGTCGGGGACACCGAAACCGGAGAGATCCGCTACGTCCCCGTCCCGTGCGGCTCCACTGTGGAGTCGGTGTGCCTGCCGTGTGCCCGGAAGGCGAAGGCGCTGCGGCAGGCCCAGTGCCGGGAAGGCTGGCACCTGACCGAAGAGCCGGTGATCATCAGGGAGAAGCCCTCGGAGACGCAAACCGAGCTGCTGACCTACCGGGCTGACCTGGCCGCGCACTACCGCGACGTGATGGCGGCCGGGGACGAGACGGAGGCGGAGGAGCTGCGGGCAGAGGTCGCGGGCGTGGACGCGGAGCTGCGGGCCTCAGGCATGACCGGTCGCCTGCCCGCCCTGGACGCGCCGGAGCGCAAGGCGGTGAAGCGCTCGACCAAGCGGCGCCAGGACGCACCGAACCTGCCCCGGCGCAAGGTTGCGAAGACGACGGTGGGGCGGGAGTTCGCGGGCAAGTTCCGGCCGTCGATGTTCGTCACGCTGACCTGCGACACCTACGGCCGTGTCCGGCCGGACGGGTCACCGGTCGACCCGGCTTCGTATGACTATCGGCGGGCGGCTCGGGATGCGGTGCACTTCGCGGCGCTGGTGGATCGGTGGTGGCAGAACCTGCGGCGAGTCGTCGGCTGGGACGTGCAGTACTTCGCCACGGTCGAGCCGCAGCGGCGGGCGGCCCCGCATCTGCACACGGCGTTGCGGGGTGCGATCTCGCACGAAACCATCCGCCTGGTCACCGAAGCGACCTACCACCAGGTGTGGTGGCCCGCTCATGACGAACTGGTCTACACGGATCGGAAGCCTTTGTGGGATCCCGGTTCTCGTTCCTTTGTGGACCCGGAGACGCGGGAGCCGTTGACGGCGTGGGACGACGCGGTGGCGGCCGTCGAAGAACCGGCGCACGTCGTGCGGTTCGGCGCGCAGGTGCACTCGAAGGGCATCCTCGGCGGTACCGAAGAGGCTGGGCGGCACATCGGCTATCTGACCAAGTACCTGACGAAGTCGACGGGCGAAGTGGTCGACGCGGACACGGCTGCCCAGCGGGACCACCACGACATGC
Organism: Amycolatopsis sp. NPDC005003; assembly: GCF_053600695.1. Taxonomy (NCBI): domain Bacteria; kingdom Bacillati; phylum Actinomycetota; class Actinomycetes; order Pseudonocardiales; family Pseudonocardiaceae; genus Amycolatopsis; species Amycolatopsis sp. NPDC005003. The sequence goes on from NZ_JBSGAI010000014.1 coordinate 144,059, forward strand.
TTCACGCCCACCTGGCCATGACGCCGTGCTCGCCACGCTGCGCTGTCTGGCTGCTGTATGGCATCAACCCGAAGGGAGCGAACGGGAAGACGACTCCGGGGCACTGCAAGGGGCGTGCGCATCGGCGGGCGACGCTCGGCCTTCCGGGGCGGCGGGTGCTGGTGTCGCGCAAGTGGTCCGGCAAGACGGTAGCCGACCACAAGGCGGACCGTCGGGGCTTCGTGCTGTCCGCCCTGGCGGCGGTCGGGATCAGCAAACCGGAGCCGGCCCCGGACCGGTTCGTGTGGCGCAAGGTCGAGCCCGGGGATACCCACTGCCCGCCCCGTGACCAGCTGGTCATGCGGGCGATCTCGGAGCGCATCGCGTGGCAAGCCGAGTACTCCCGCGCAATGCTCGCCGCCGCCGGACCACCAGGGTCAGAAACTTCGGCAACTGCGCCCACCGCCGTGGAGGCTGCTTGACCGTACGCGGAGGGGAGGACGCGGGGATGACAGTGCGCATTCGGATGGTCAGCGTGGAAGGGCTATGGGGGCCGGAGGAGCTGGGGGCGTTCCTCGGCTTATCGGAAAAGACGCTCAAGCACTGGAGGCAAACCGGGTACGGCCCGGCGTTCACGCGCATGGGCAAGCACGTCCGCTACGACCCGGCGGTGGTCCGGGCCTGGCTCAACGGACTGGACGCGGCCTGATCACAGGTCGCCCGCAACGGCCCTGGTGTCCCTGCACGCGCCGAATGCAGGGACACCAGGGCACCGGAGCCGTACCGGATTGGTTCAGCTCCCGAAGAGAAAGGGAATCGCCTGTGAAAGGACACGTGGAAGACCGCTGGTGGCGGAAGAAACGAGTGGACGGCAAGCTGGTCTACTCCGAGAGTGGCCGACCGGTCCGCGAGAAAACCGAACTGTTCGGCAAAGGAGAACGGTACAAGGTTCACTACTACGACGCGGACGGCAACGAACGCTCGAAGTCGTTCCCGGACAAGGAACTAACCCGGGCGAAAACGTTTCTCACGAAGATGCAACACGACGTCTTGTCGGGTGAATTCGTCGACCCGAAGGCTGGAGAGCTACTGTTCCGGCAATATGTAAAACAATGGCGAAAAGGACAGTCGGCGGATGCTTCTACGCGTCAGACTCTTGACGGGAGGTTCGACGCTAGCATCCTTCCGTTTCTTGGGGACAAGCCGTTGAGGGTTGTCGAGAAAACTGACACTATTCGAGACTGGTTGAGTTGGCTGGAGCGTCCCAAGTCGGAAGACGGTCGCGGGTTGGCAGCCTCTTACCGTGCCGTGCTTTTCGATATTGTATCGGGGGTCCTGGAATCTGCATTCTTCGACAAGAAGATTCGCCGCAACCCATGCAAGGCGAAAAGTATCAAGCGTCCAAAGTCGGATCAGCGGAAGGTCGTCTCCTGGAAGGAAGCTCAAGTGCACCAGATCAAACTTGCGCTTCCGGAGCCGTACAAAGTGGTAGTGCCACTCGGCGCCGGGGTGGGACTTCGGCAGATGGAGATCTTCGGGTTCAGCCCGGACGACCTCGACCGCGACGCCATGATCGCCAACGTGCAGCGGCAGATCCGCTGGATCGGTACCACTCCGGTCTTCGCTCCTCCCAAGGGCGGGAAGACGCGCGTGGTGCCGGTCGGTGCTGGCGTGCTGGACGAGATCGACGACTACATGGAGCGATTCGAGCCCGTCACGGTCACACTGCCGTGGCTCGAACCCGGCGGCCGCCCCGAGACGGTGCGGCTGCTCATCCGCAAGGTCCGGCGACCCAACCAGGTCAGGGGGCGCGCGGCGTCGGAAGTGATCTCCGGTATCAACTTCAACCGTGACGTTTGGGTACCGGCGTACAAGACGGCAGGACTCGACTACACCCCGAAGCGGGACGGGATGCACGGCATGAGGCACTTCTATGCGTCCACTGCCCTCGCTGCTGGAGTGTCGATCAAGGAACTGGCCGAGTACCTCGGGCACCATGACCCGGGCTACACACTCCGGATCTACACCCACCTTGTCCCGTCCAGCCATCGCCGAGCGCGGGCCGCGACCGACAAGATCTTCAAGCCTCGTCGGTCGCGGACGGCCCCGGAATCTGAGACGGCCTAGCGACGGCCTGGAGAGATCAACAACTACAAAGTGGCAGGTCAGGCCAATCCCATTGAGTTGTCAAACATCCGCCGGTCGCCGGGTCAGGCGGCCGATCTTTGCTCGGGGGTGATCAGGGCGCGGCCTGCCGGGGTCAGGACCGCCGGCACCAGCTCGCCCGGGCGGCCGGGGCGGTCCGCGCGGACCAGGCCCTGGTGGGCCAGTGCGTGCGCCGCGAACTGGTCGCCGCACGAGAGGCCGTCGATGAACAGGTCCGGTTCGCTGCTGCAGGACACCCGGCCGCGGCCCGCGCCGACTGCTCGGAGCATCGCCCGCATCCGGTGGTTGACCACGGGGTGCGTTGCCGGTGAGCCGGTCTTCTCGTTCCCGTTCATGTCGGTCCCTCCCGCTCGTGGTTCGGCCGCTACCCCTGCGTCGAATCGCCGGACGGGATTTCGACAACGGGTTTGGCCGGAGCGTCCCCCTCATCGTCACCGCAGGCGATCGAGCGCGGGTCGAGGCCTCGTCAACGGTGTTCGGAGGCCGGCCGCGAACGGATGGCCTCAGAAGGGCGGCTTGCCCGCCGCCACCGGTTCCGGGGCCCAGGCACTCCCTTCGCCACCCGTCGCGCGGCTGACCTTCGCCACCTTGGCCGTGGCGTACCGCAGGGACGGCCCGATCTCGTCGACCTCCAGCTCCATGACCGTGCGCTTCTCCCCCTCCTTCGTGTCGTACGACCGCTGTCTCAGCCGGCCGTGGACGACCACGCGGGTGCCGCGCCCGAGCGACTCGGCGACGTTTTCCGCGTACTCGCGCCACAAACTGCAGCGCAGGAACAGGGCGTCGCCGTCGCGCCAGGTGCCCGACTCGCGGTCGAACACGCGTGCGGTGCTCGCGACCGTGAAGTTCGCAACCGCCGAGCCGGCCGGGGTGAAGCGCAGGTCGGGGTCGCTCGTGAGGTTGCCGACCACCGTGACCGCCGTTTCGCCTGCCATCGGTCTCTCCTTGTCCTCCGGGGTGCGGGGTGCACCGCTCTTGCCGACGAGGAGAGCACGGGGGTCCGACAATTCCGGGCCGGGGCGACGAGATGCCGACACCCGTCCGGGCTGGTTTCCTGCCGCCATGCCGACGGCGTTTCAGAAGGAGCTCGTGACGCTCGCCCACCGGCTGGCGGACCTGGGCGACCTGGTCGCGAGCGCGCTCGAGGAGGCCACGCGCTCGGTGCTGGAAAGTGACCACACGCTGGGCGGACGTGCACTCGAGCAAGCGGCGGCGGTGGCCGCCCTCGGGGCCGCGTGCGAGGACCAGGCGTGTGCGCTGCTGGCCCTGCACGCGCCTCGGGAAGCGGAGGTGAAAGTGGTTGTCGCGGCCGTGCACACCGCCGCGGATCTCACTCGGATGGGTGGTCTTGCGCGGGAGGTCGCCGAGGCTCGGGGACCGGTGCCGCCGGACGTGCGGCCCGCGGTCGGGCGGCTCGGTCAGCACGCGGTGAGCGCCGCGCGGGGACTGCGGGAGGTACTGGTCGGCGGGGACGGCGCGGGGCTCGGTGCGGCGGTGGCGCTCGGGCGGGTGGCCGAGCGGGAGGCCCGCGAGTGGGTGGACGGGCGTGCGTGGCCACGCTCGGCCGGTGTCGCGGTCGATCTCGCGTTGCTCGCCGCGGTGTACGGCCGGTTCGCCGCGACGGCGGTCCGGGCCGGGCACCGGGCGGCCGGGTTCGTGCCGGTCGGGACGTAGTGGCGGCGGGAAACGCGACGCGGACGGCCGAGCTCGTACCGGCCGCGCCCCAGCGACACGCCCACACGAAACACCAAGCCGCACGGCCAACCGAGCCCACGCCGGTCGAGCCGCAACGGGGCGTCCGGCCAGCGCCGCGTAGTCCGGCCAGCGCCGCGCGGTCCGGCCGCGGCGAAACGCCCGGGCCGTGACATCGCCCACCCGCCCTCCGGCCGCCGGCGCGACTACCGTGGCCGGCATGAGCAACACCGAGGCCGCCCCCGCCGAACTCGCCTGTGGTGACCGGCCCGCGGCCGCCGATCCCGATCGGCCCGACGTCGAGGTCCTCGCTCCGCGGGAGGTTCCGCTCGGCGGCCCGCGCGCGATGCGGGTGCGGCGGACCCTCCCCCAGCGGTCGCGGTCGCTGATCGGCGCCTGGTGCTTCGCCGACCACTACGGCCCGGACGAGGTCGCCGGGGCCGGGGCGATGGACGTCGCCCCGCATCCGCACACCGGGCTGCAGACCGTCAGCTGGCTGTTCTCCGGCGAGATCGAACACCGCGACAGCCTCGGCACGCACGCGATGGTCCGCCCCGGCGAGCTGAACCTGATGACGGGCGGGCACGGGATCTGCCACTCCGAGGTCTCGACGGCCGCCACCAAGACGCTGCACGGCGTCCAGCTCTGGGTGGCGCTGCCCGAACGGCACCGGCACACGGCGCGGGCGTTCGACCACTACGTCCCTTCGGTGAACCGGATCGAGGGCGCGGAGATCCGCGTCTTCCTCGGCTCGCTGGCCGGCCGGACGTCCCCGATCCCGACGTTCACCCCGCTGCTGGGCGCCGAAGTCGTGCTGGGCCCGGACGCCCACATGTCGCTCGGCGTGGACCCCGGCTTCGAACACGGCGTCCTGGTCGACACCGGCGACGTCGAGGTGGCCGGCACCCGCGTCCGGGCGGCGGAGCTGGGCTACGTCGGCACCGGGGTGCGCTCGCTGACCTTGAGCAACCGCGGCACGGAACCGGCGCGGTTCCTGATGCTGGGCGGTACCCCGTTCGACGAAGAGATCCTGATGTGGTGGAACTTCGTCGGCCGCACCCACGAGGAGATCGCCGCGTTCCGCGAAGCCTGGCAAGCCGGATCGGACCAGTTCGGCGAGGTGACGGGCTATGCGGGCGAGCGCCTGCCGGCCCCCGCGCTGCCCGCGGTCCGCATCAAACCCCGGCGCAATCCCGGCTCAGGCCAGAAAACCGCCCACGGCTGAGACGAACGCGGGCGCGTCGTCCAGCCACGGGTAGTGCGCGGCGCCGGGCAGCACGACGGCGCGCCCGTCCGGGAACAGCGTGGCGAAGCGGTCCGCGACGGCGGGGCTCGCGATCCAGTCCAGCTCGCCGGCCAGCACGAGCACCGGCGCGGTGACGGCGCCGAGTGCGGCGCGGGTCGTCTCGGGTTCGAAAGCGCCGGCGGAGTTGTAGATCCGCGCGGCCACGCCGTTGCGCTGGCCGGGTTCGCCGGCCTGGTGCCGCCGGGCCGCCTCGTCCCAGCGGGCGTAGTACATCGGGGCGAAGGCGGCCCAGTCGGCGCTCGTCGCCGTCTTCGCGGCGATCGACTCGTAGGCGGCGGCCGCGGCGGCGAACCAGGGTGCGCCGGCGCGCCGGGCCATGATGCGACGCCGTTCCTCGGACGGCACGTCGAAGCCGACGGCCCGCGGGCTCGGCGCGATCAGCGCGAGCCGGCTCAGGCGTTGCGGGTACCGGGCCGCGTACCGGACAGCCAGGCTCGCCCCGGCCGAATGGCCGAGCAGGTCGAAGCGTTCGAGGCCGAGGTGCTTGCGCAGGGCCTCGACGTCCTCGATCTGGCGGTCGCACCGGTAGGTGGCGGGATCGGCGGGCTCTTCCGACTCGCCGGTGCCCCGCAGGTCGAGCACGGCGGTGCGGCGCCGGGTGGTCAGGCCGCCGAGCTCCCCGAGGTAGCCGCCGGCCCGCATCGGACCGCCGGGCAGGCACACCACCGGCGGCTCGGCCCCGGAACCGGCGAGGTGGACGGCGAGCGCGGTTCCGTCCGGCGCGGAGAAGATCGGCACGCTCCCGACCTTGGCACCGCGGGGCCGGTGGAACAAGTTCCACCGCTTCCGGCCGGCGCGCCCTCACGAAGGCAGTGTCGTGACCAGCCGCTCCAGCGCGGCGAAGACCCGTTCGACGTCCGCCTCGGTCGTCCGCCAGTTGCTGAACGCGGCGCGCAACGCCGGGCGGCCGTCGTACACCGTCGGTGTGAGGAACGTGGTCCCGTCCTCGGCGATCGCGCGCACGAGCGCGTCGATCCGGTCGGGTGTCACCGCTCCGGCCGGGGTGAAGCAGACGACGTTGAGCCGCACCGGCGCAAGGAGGTGCCAGTGCGGCGAGCCGTCGATGCGTGCGCCCAGGTCCCGCGCCAGTGCGACGCAGCGCTCGACGATCTCGCGGTGGCCGGCGCGGCCGTACGCCACGAGCGAGAACCAGGCCGGGAGTGCGCGCAGCCGCCGGGAGTTCTCCGGCGTCAGGTGCAGGAAGTCCGGCGTCTCGCCGATCTCGCCGAGGTAGGCCGCGTTGTTGCTGAACACGCGCAGCTGCAGGTCGCGGCGGCGGGTGAACTGGACCGCCGAGTCGTAGGGCACGTTGAGCCACTTGTGCAGGTCGACGACCACCGAATCGGCCTGGTCGAGGCCGGCGGTGAGCGCCGCGTGCTCCGGGGACAGCGCGGCGAACCCGCCGAACGCGGCGTCGACGTGCAGCCAGAAGCCGTACCGCCGCTTGAGCGCGGCGATCGCCCGCAGGTCGTCGAAGTCGACGGTGTTGACCGTCCCCGCGTTCGCGACGACGACGGCCGGGCCGTCGAGCGACTCGAGCGCTTCGGCGAGTGCGGCGACGTCGACGGCTTCGCGGCCCGGCAGCACCGGCACCCGCCGGAGCGACGACCGGCCCATCCCGAGGAACGACAACGCCTTGAGGACGCTCGAATGCGGCGAGCCGGACAGCACGGTGACCGGACCGAGCGCGGCGGCGCCTTCGGCGGAGACCGTCACGCCGGCTCGTTCCCCGAGCCATTCGCGGGCGATGGCCAGGCCGGTCACCGTGGACATCGTGGCGCCGGTGACGAACGCGCCGGAGTAATCCGGGCCCAGCCCGAACAGTTCGGCCAGCCAGCCGACCGTCTCGCGTTCCAGGTCCTGCGCCGAGGAATCCATACCGCTGGCGGGATTCTGGTCGTAGGCGGCGGTGAGCCAGTCGCCGGCCAGCGCGGCCGGGGTCGAGCCGCCGGTCACGAAACCGAGGTACCGCGGGCCGGCGCTGCCGGCGAACCCGGGTTCCCAGCGCCGTGCGAACTCGTCCAGCGCACCACGCGCACCCGCGCCGTCGACCGGCAGGGGCGCCTGCTCCACGGCCACGGGCGGGACGGCGGCTGCGCGCTCGCCCAGCCCGGCGAGCGCCTCGGCCGCGAATTTGCTTGTGGCGTCGAGGAGATCGGGCAGGGAGTGCAGGTCATCGGCGAGCCTCGGGTCCATTTCACCGACGCTAAGCGCGGCCCGGCCCGGCTGTCGCGGGCCAATCCTCCGAAACTGGCCCGCTCGCGCGGGTGCGAACGGGCCTCACCCGTGACTGCCGGGGCAGCACGCGTGATCGGAGGGGCATCACACGCGCCGGAGGCGGCGGACGCGGGTCTCGGCCGGGTCGAACGCCACCCGGCGCAGCGGCCCGATCAGCAACAGCACCACCGCCATCGACGACAGCGCCGCCAGCACCAGCGCCGCCACGAACTGGGCCGCGCCCGACGTCGCCGTCGACAGGACCGCGTACCCGGCCAGCACCAGGGCCGAGGGGGCCAGGAAGCACGTCAGCACCGGGATCGGCGGCACCCGGTCACCGTCGGGGCGGCGGGCGGAGACCACCGCCGCCCCGGCGCAGGTGACCGCCGCGACCAGCAAGCAGCCGCCGACGGTGTCGCTCAACCGGTGCCAGCCCAGTGCCACCGCCGCCGCCGAGACCCATGCGACGCCGAGCCCGCCCGTCACCAGGGCGGGCAGCCGGAACCTGCGGGGCAGGACGATCGCCAGCGCCACGAGCACGGCCATCGCCGCGCTGACGTGCCCGCTCGGGAAGCTGTTGTGACTCGCCACGCCGAAGCGGTCGCCGGTGCTGGGGCGCTCCAGGACGTACAGCTTGAGCAGCTGCGCCACCACGAGCGGCGCGGTCAGCATCGTCAACGCCGGCACGCCGAGGGCCGGTCGCCGTCGCGCCACCGCGATCGCCACGATCAGCACGGCCACGCCGCCCAGCACGACCACCAGGTCGGCCTCCCGCAGCGGGGCCGCCCAGTCCACGGCGGTGCCCGCGGTCTGGGCGCTGCGGACGACGCCGTTTTCGACGCCGCGGCCGGCCTCCGTGCGGACGAAGAGCAGGTAGGCCACGACGAAGGCGAGGGCGAAGCCGGCCGCGCCCGCCAGGAGGACGGCCGTGCGAGAGGTGACCCGGGTCGCGAGCGCGGGGCCGGCCGGGCGGGTCGCGGAGGGTGCGTCGGTGAGGATCACTGCCATGTCCCCGAGTCTGGAACGCGCTTTTCGGGATCCGGTCAGCGCGATGTCATGGTTTCGCTACAAGATCCGCCCGGGTCGCCATGACGTGCGCTTTTCCGAATAATGACGCCGTGGCCGAGGTACTGGTGGTAGAGGACGACGCGGCGGTGCGGGAAGGCCTGCAGCTGGCCCTGCGCAGGCAGGGACACGTGGTGCGCACCGCGGAATCCGGCGAGCTCGGCATCGAGGTGCTCGTGCACCACCGGCCCGACATCGTCGTGCTCGACCTGATGCTGCCCGGCATGGACGGCTTCGAGACCTGCCGCCGGATGCGGGCGTCCGGCCCGGTCCCGATCATCATGCTCACCGCGCGCAGCGACGACTTCGACGTGGTGGCCGGGCTCGAAGCGGGCGCGGACGACTACGTCGCCAAGCCGGTCGAGCCGCGGGTGCTGGACGCGCGGATCCGGGCGGTCCTGCGCCGGTCGGCGGCCGAACCCCCGGCCGGGCCGGCCGCGGCCGAAGAGCGGCACGGCGACCTCGTCATCGACCGGGCCGCGCTCGAGGTGACCAAGCGCGGTGCGCCGGTCTCGCTGACCCCGACCGAACTCAAGCTGCTGCTGGAGCTCTCGCGCACACCCGGGCGGGTATACAGCCGCCAGCAGATCCTCTCCGCCGTGTGGGACCACGACTACCTCGGGGACTCCCGGCTCGTCGACGCCTGCGTGCAGCGGCTGCGCGCGAAGATCGAGGACGTCCCGGCACACCCGGAGCACGTGCAGACGGTCCGCGGGTTCGGCTACCGGTTCGGCCGCTCGTGACGGCACCGCGGCTCCGGTCCTGGCTCGCCGGGCTGCGGCCCCGGCTGGTCGCCGCCTTCGCGGTGATCATGATCCTCGGCGCCACCACCGCGGCGGGCGTGAGCTACGTCTTCGCGCGCCGGGCCATTCTGGAAGGCGTCCAGGACCAGACCATGCTGAAGCTGCGGGACCAGATCGCCGCGTACCTGCCCACCGTGTCGCTGCCGCCGTCCCAGGCCACGCTCGACGCCTTCGCGACGGCGCTCAAGTCCAGCAACGCCCTCGTCGTCTACCAGGATCTGCACGCGACCTCGGGTCTGTCGATCGACGACGTGCCGGGCGACCTGCGCCACGCCGTGGCCACCAGCACCAACATCCAGTTCCAGCGCGTCGACGTCCAGGGCTTCCCGCTGTTCTTCGTCGGCGTCCCGGTGCGGACCGGCAGCGGTAAGCCGAGCGGCCTCGAGGTGTACGCGATGACGCGGCTGACCGACCAGCAGGAGGCGATCGACGAGCTGGCCCGCTACGCTGTCCTGTTCTCCGCGCTCGTCCTGCCGTTCGCGGTCGGGGTCGCGCTGCTGGCGGCCCGGCAGGTGCTGCGGCCGGTGCGCGCGCTCAACACCGCGGCGAGCCAGCTCGGCCGCGGACGGCTGGACGTGCGCCTGCGCGCGAAGGGCTCCGACGAGCTCGCCCAGCTGGTCACGACGTTCAACCACACCGCCGCGGAGCTGGAGCGCACGGTCGGCACGCTGCGGGCGATGGAAGCCGACGCGCGGCGGTTCGTCGCCGACGTCTCCCACGAGCTGCGGACGCCGCTCGCCGCGATGAACGCGGTCACCGACGTCCTCGACGAGGACGCCGAGCAGCTGCCGCCGGACACCGCGGTCGCGGCGCGGCTGGTGTCGGCCGAGACGCGGCGGCTGACCCGGCTGGTGCAGGACCTGATCGAGATCTCCCGGTTCGACGCCGGGCGGGCGGAGCTGCGCCGGGAGCGGCTGGACGTCGCCGCGGCGATCACCGAAACCCTCGCCGCCCGCGGCTGGGAACCCGGGGCCGAGCTGGTCGCCGACCTGCCGCCGGGGATCAGTGCGGGGCTCGACCGGCGACGGCTCGACATCGTCGTGGCGAACCTGGTCGGCAACGCGCTGCGGCACGGCGCTCCGCCGGTCGAGGTGGTGCTGCGGCAGGAACACGGTGACCTCGTGCTCACCGTCACCGACCACGGGCCGGGGATCCCCGCCGACGTGCTGCCGCGGGTCTTCGACCGCTTCACCAAGGCCGACACCGCCCGCGCCCGGTCCGAGGGCAGCGGCCTCGGGCTCTCCATCGCCCGGGAGAACGCGCGGCTCCACGGCGGCGACATCGTCGCGGCCAACACGGGCACCGGCGCCCGGTTCGAGCTGCGCCTGCCCCGGGAGGCGCGGTGAAGAAGCTCGTCGTCGTCGCGGTGCTGCTGCTGGTGAGCGCGTGCGGGATCCAGCCGACGTCGGTCGTCTCGGCCGGCCCGGCGCCGACCCTGCGCGACCCGGCGCGCGAGGGCCGCGGCACCGACCTGATCCTCTACTTCGTCCTCGCCGACCGGGTGACCCCGGTGGCGCGGCCGGGCAGCGGGGTGGTGGGCGTCGAGTCCGCGCTGACGATGCTGCTGGAAGGACCGTCCGCCAACGAGCTGGCCGGCGGGTACACGACGGCGCTGCCCCGCCGCTCCGGCGTGATCACCTCGACCCCTGGCCCGCCGGCGACGATCACCGTCCCGTTCCCGCTGCGGCCGATCACCGGCGCCGGGATCAACCAGCTGGTCTGCACCGCGTTCGCGGCGCTGGCCGCCCAGGGCGGGTACACCGCCGACGGCACCGTCGCCGTCGCCGGCCCGGACGTCCTGCTGCCGTACCAGACGTGTCAGGCGTGAGCCGGTGTCGACATGACGGCAAGCCGCCTCGGCCGGGGCGAGACTTCAAGTTCGCTTGAAGTCGAGCGCGCCGCTGTGGTTGGCTGTGGACCATGGTGAACGCCCCGGCCAGGCCGCTGCCCGACCTGACGGTCGGCGAACTCTCCCGGCGCAGCGGAGTCCCCGCGTCGGCCCTGCGCTTCTACGAGGACGAAGGGCTCATCCACAGCCGCCGCACCGCGGGCAACCAGCGGCGCTACCGGCGGGACACGCTGCGGCGGGTGACGTTCATCCGGATGTCCCAGCGGGTCGGGATGCCGCTGTCGAAGATCCGGGAGGTGCTCGGCCTGCTGTCCGACGACCGCACGCCCACCCGCACCGACTGGGCGCGGATCTCCCGCTGCTGGCAGGACGACCTCAACGCGCGGATCCGGCAGCTGGAACAGCTGCGTGACCAGCTGGACGACTGCATCGGCTGCGGCTGCATGTCCCTGGCCAAGTGCCGGCTCGCCAATCCCGGCGACCGGCTCGGCGCCGACGGCCCGGGGCCGCAGCGCCTCGCCGACCACCGGGCGGACTGCAGCGAGGCTTGTTGAGCTAGCCGCGCTTCAGCAGGCCGCGGACGTACATCGCCTGCCCGGCGTGCTGGGTGTCGTCGTCGAGGACGCTGATCAGGCGGACGCCCAGCGACACCGGCGGATCCCAGGCCTCGTCGACGATCCGGTCGAGGTCCTTCTCGCCGAGCCCCTCGAGGTACCGGACGGTCTGCTCGTGGACGGCGTCGTAATAGCCGGTGAGCAGGTCCGGTTCGTCGACGCGGACCGCCTCGACGTCGGCCGGCCGGTGGCCGTAGCCGGTGTCACCGGCCGGGAACGGGAGGCCGAACCGGGAAAGCCAGTCCTGGCCGGTCCACGCCTGCTCCGTCCCGGCCACGTCGGCGACGTGGTCGTCCTGGACCCGGGTCAGGTGCCAGACCAGCCAGGCGATCGAGTTGGCCTCGTCGGCCGGCCGGGTCCCGAGCTGCTCCGCGGTGAGCCCGGCGACCGCCGCGTGCACCGTGCCCTGGACCCGGCTGAACCCCTCGACGAGCAGATCGGCCACGTTCATCCGGCTGCCTCCCGTTTGCCGACACGTTCCCCGGCCGGACTACCCGATCATGCCCGCCGGCAAACGGCGTCCGCTACCGCGGCAGCAGCTGGTCGAAGAAGGAGCGGTAGCGGCGCAGCGCGATCCGCAGTTCCTCGGTGGCCGGTTCGCCCTGCTGCCACTGGGCTTCCAGCTCGCTCTTGTGCTCGGCGAAGGTGGTGGCCAGCGCGCTGATCACGGCGGCGACGAGCTCGTCGGCCTGCTGGACCGCCTGCTTCGGGTCGTCGACGAAGCCGGTCTGGACGTTCTGCCAGCGGTCGCGGAACCCGGTGACCTTCTCCTCGTCGATCAGCGGCGGCGTTTCGACGTCGCCACCCGAGGCAGCCGGCGTCTCGACGTCGCCACCCGAAGCGGCCGGCGTCTCCACGTCGCCACCGGATTCGGCGGGCGCTTCCACGTCGCCGCCCGACTCCTCGGGTGCGGTGGTGCCGTCGGCGTCGTGCTGCCCGGCCGAGGCCAGGTCGGCGGTGCTCAGGTTCTGGTCGCTGTCCGTGCCCGGCTCGCGGAAGTCGGCCCGGTCCTGACCGGGGACTTCGGTGGTGCTTTCGCCGGAGTAGGCCTCGCGGTCGCCCTCACGCCCGGTCAGGTCCCGGTCGTCCTCGGCGTCGTGCCGCGTCAGGTGATCGGTCATGGTCAACGTCCTCCGTTCGACTCGGTCCGCGGGGTCGCGGACGCCTGGCGCTCGGTCACGTGACGGTCGGTCTCGTGCCGGTCGGTGTCCCGCTCGGTGTCGCGGTCGCGCCCGCTGTGGTCGTGACCGTTCCGGCGCTCGTGGTGACCGTGGTCGTCGTGGTGCCGCTCGTCGTCGGCGCCGTCGGTGAGCAGGTCCTCGAACACGGTGCGGTAGCGCACCATCGCGTCCCGCAGGTCCTCAGTGGACGCTGCGTCGCGCTTCTGCTGCGTGGTGTGCGCGGCCCGGTAGTGCTCGAGGGTCTTGGCGTGCCGCACGGAAAGGTCGGCCAGCTGCTGCTCGTAGCCCTCGGTCGGGTACCCGCGTTCGGCCATCAGCGAGTTCAGCAGCTGCTCGGCTTCGCCGACCGCGGCGGACGGCTGGTCGACGAACTTTTCCTGGACCCGGGCCCATTCCCGGGCGTAGCGCTCGCGCGCCGACGCCGAAAGCGGCCGGATGTCGAGCTCCTTGTGCCGGCGTTCCCGCTCGGCGAGTTCGCGCTGCGCGGCACGAGGGCTGTCCTTCTCCGCGACCGCGCGGTCGTACTCCGGGCCGAACCGCTGCTGCAGCCGTTTTCGTTGCATCTCCTGCGTCACCAGCCAGATCACGGCGCCGAGCACCGCGACGGCCACGACGACGATCAAGACGATCAGCCATGTGGGCATCGCTCAAACTCCTTCAAGGATTCCAAGCCCCCGATGGGATCCGGGTTCCCGGATCGGCGCCGCGGAAAACGGGGCGAGGGCGCCTGGACCTCCGGATTCGGCCGTCCGGCGGCGTCGATACGGCCGGATGCCCTCGCCCGCTCGCGGGAGCTGTGACGCGGTGACGGTGCGTGGTCACCTACGGCTTCGTCTGACGGGCGAACCGGCTGATGATCACGTGGTCCTTGGCCGGCCCGCGCACCGCCCACTCCTGCCGCCACCGCGCGGCACCGGTCACGCGGAACTCGCCGCGGTAGAGATCGGCGCGGCAGGGGTGGTCCGCCGTCCAGTGGCCTGCGCGCAGGTCGAGGTCATGGAAGAAGCCGCCGTGGTCGAAGTGGACCGCCGCACGCCCGGGTCCCTCGAGGCGGTAGTGCAGCGTCCGGGTGACCGGCCCGACGTGGCCGCCGAGCCGCAGCTCGCCCTCTTCGTGGTAGACGAGAACGCCTTCGGCCTCCGCGAACGTGGCCGCGCCGGTCACCTCGCCCGCCGGGTCGCCGTCGGCCGTGCGGATTTCCCGGTCCAGGTGCCACCCGCCGCTGAAATACGCGACGAGATCGGGAACGGGCCAGTACTGCACCCGCCCATTCTGCCATCCGCGGCGGGGCGGGCCGGAACTGTCGGACCCCCGCTCTATAGTCGGGCGGGTGGCAGAGACCGAGCTCGCACCCGCGTCCGACGCGCTGGAGACCCTCCGGCGCGTGTTCGGCTACGACAGCTTCCGCGGCGATCAGGCGGCGATCGTCGAGCACGTGATCGCCGGCGGCGACGCGCTGGTGCTGATGCCCACCGGCGGCGGGAAGTCGTTGTGCTACCAGATTCCCGCGCTCGTGCGGCCCGGCGTGGGCGTGGTCGTCTCGCCGCTGATCGCCCTGATGCAGGACCAGGTCGACGCGCTGCGCAACGCCGGCGTCCGCGCGGGTTTCCTCAACTCCACCCAGGACTACGCGGCGCGGCAGGAGGTGGAGACGGCGTTCCTGAACGGCGAGCTCGACCTGCTGTACCTGGCGCCGGAGCGGCTTTCGGTCGAATCCACCGTGCGGCTGCTCGACCGCGGCAAGATCTCCCTGTTCGCGATCGACGAAGCACACTGCGTCGCCCAGTGGGGCCACGACTTCCGGCCCGACTACCTCCAGCTCTCCGCGCTGCACGAGCGGTGGCCGGAGGTGCCGCGGATCGCGCTGACGGCGACCGCGACCGAAGCGACGCACAAGGAGATTTCGGCGCGGTTGCGGCTCGACGAGGCCCGGCACTTCGTCGCGAGCTTCGACCGGCCGAACATCCAGTACCGGATCGTCGGCAAGAACTCGCCGCAGCGGCAGCTGCTGGAGCTGCTGCGCACCGAGCACGCCGGTGACGCGGGGATCGTCTACTGCCTGTCCCGGAACTCGGTGGAGAAGACCGCGGAGTTCCTGGTGCAGAACGGGATCCCGGCGGTGCCGTACCACGCGGGGCTCGACGCGCGCACCCGCGCGAAGCACCAGTCGCGGTTCCTGCGCGAGGACGGGCTGATCGTGGTCGCGACGATCGCGTTCGGGATGGGCATCGACAAACCGGACGTCCGGTTCGTCGCGCACCTCGACCTGCCGAAGTCGGTCGAGGGCTACTACCAGGAAACCGGCCGGGCCGGTCGCGACGGCCTGCCGTCCACCGCCTGGCTGGCGTACGGGCTGCAGGACGTCGTCCAGCAGCGCAAGATGATCGACACGTCCGAGGGCGACGAGGCGCACCGGCGGCGGCTGGGCGCGCACCTGAACGCGATGCTCGCGCTGTGCGAGACGGTCGAATGCCGCCGCGTGCAGATCCTCAACTACTTCGGGCAGCAGGCCGGCCCCTGCGGCAACTGCGACACGTGCCTGAACCCGCCGGAGAAGTGGGACGGCACGATCCCGGCGCAGAAGCTGCTGTCGACGGTCGTGCGGCTGCGCAACGAACGGCGCCAGAAGTTCGGCGCCGGCCAGATCATCGACATCCTGCTCGGCAAGTCCACGCCCAAGGTCACGCAGTTCCAGCACGACACGCTCAAGACGTTCGGCATCGGCACCGAACTGCGCGAGCCGGAGTGGCGGGCGGTCGTCCGCCAGCTGCTCGCCCAGGGCCTGCTCGCCGTCGAAGGCGACTACGGCTCGCTCGTGCTCACCGAAACCAGCGCCGAGGTGCTGGGCGGCGATCGCCAGGTGCTGCTGCGCCGCGAACCCGAGCGGGCGGCCGCCGCCGCGAAGGTGCGCAGCACGCGGAAGGCCGCCGCCGCAGTGGAGATGCCCGCGGAGGCGGCGCCGCTGTTCGAACGCCTGCGGGCCTGGCGGGCCGGCGTCGCGAAGGAACAGGGCGTGCCCGCCTACGTCGTCTTCCACGACGCGACCCTGCGCCAGATCGCCACGCAACGGCCGGCGTCGCTGGCGGATCTGGGCACGGTCAGCGGCGTCGGCGAGAACAAGCTCGCCAAGTACGGCGAAGGACTCCTGGAGGTCCTGACCGCGGAGTGAGGGGTTACCGGCCGGTGGCCGGCCCCGGGCGGCCCGGCTGCCCGGTCACCGAGTTGACCTTGCGCACCGCGCCGGCGATCTGGTGGTGGTACTTGCCCTTGGTCTTGTCGTCGACGAACTTCGCGGCCTTGCCGACGGCCTGGTTCACCTTTTCGGGGTTCTTCTTCGCGTAGGCACGAGCCGCGCCGGCAGCGCCGGCCAGCATGGTCAGCTTCTTCATCAGAGGCACGGTGGCCCTCCTTGTCGGTTGCGGTCATCCTGACAACGCGGACGAACCACCCGGAGGTTCCCCGTGTGACGTGGGCCAAAACCTGAGCCCGCCGCGGCCGGCCCCGGAAATTGCCGCGCGGGCCGCCGCCGGAGGGCCCTAGGCTCGTGATCATGCGCGACCTGGCCGCCCTGCCGAAGGCCCACCTGCACGTTCACCTGGAGAGCACGATCCGCCCGGCCACGCTGCGTGAGCTCGGCGAGGCGAACGGCGTCGACGTCCCGGGCGAGCCCCCGGTGTTCGACGGCTTCCGCGCCTTCGCCGACTACAACGCGCTCATCCGGTCCTGCCTCCGGCGCCCGGAAGACTTCGAACGCATCGCGCGGGAGTACTGCGAGGACGAAGCCGCCCAGGGCACCCGTTACGCCGAAGTCACCTTTACCGCGGCCTCGCACGGGGAACGGCTGGGCGACCTCGAAATGCCCCTCGCGTCCGTCCTGAAAGGACTGTCGCGGAGCACGGACCTGGAGTGGCGGCTGCTGCTCGACCACTCCCGGCGCCGGTCGGTCGAGCGCGCCGAGCGCACCCTCGACCTCGCGCTGAAGTACGACGAGGTCTTCGCGATCGGCATGGCGGGCGAGGAAAACCACTCACTGCGTCCGTTCGCGACGCTCTTCGAGAAGGCCCGTGCGGCCGGGATCCGACTGCTGCACCACACCGGCGAAGACGCCGGTCCCGACAGCATCCGCGAGGCCATCGAAGTGGGCCGGACGGAACGGCTCGGCCACGGCATCCGCGTCCTCGACGACCCCTCGCTGGTCGCGGAAGTGCGGGACCGCGGCCTGGCCCTGGAGGTGTGCCCGTCGTCGAACGTGACGCTCGGGCTGGTGCCGTCGCTGCCCGAGCACCCGCTCCCCCGCCTGCGCGACGCGGGCCTGACGGTCACGCTCAACACCGACGTCCCGTCGGTCACCGGCGCCGCGCTGGCCGAGGAGTACGCCCGGGTGCAAAGAGCCTTCGGCTACGACGACGCGACGATGGCGGACTTCGCCCGCGCGAGCGTCGAGGCGTCCTTCGCGCCCGAAGCGACCAAGGCACGGATCCTGCGCGGCATCGACGCCTGGCTCACACCGGCAGCAGGCGGGTGACCAGCGTGCCGAGCTGGTGCACCGTCCGGCACTCGTGCATCTCGACGACGTCGGCGTACTCCAGCGCCGCCGAGTCCCCCGTGGACCACAGCGACCGGCGCTCGGGGTTGAGCCAGTAGACGTGCCGGGCGCGGGCCTTGATCTCGCGGACCGCGTCGAGGTTGGGGTCGCCGCCGTTGGTGCGGGCGTCGCCGAGAATCAGCACCGACGTGCGGGGGCCGACCGCGTCCAGCCAGTTTTCGGTGAACTGGCGCAGGGAGCCGCCGTAGTCGCTGTGGCCGTCCCAGCGCACCAGCGCCGCTTCGGACAGCATGCGCGCGCCCAGGTGCTCGGGGTCCGCCGCGCCGGTGGTGACCAGGTGGGTGACTTCGTCGGCGCTGTCCACGAAGGCGAACACGCGGATCTTGCTGAACTGGTCGCGCAGCGCCTGCACCAGCAGCATGGTGAAGTTCGCGAACCCGGCCACCGACCCGGAAAGATCGCACAGCAGCACGATTTCCGGCCGCCCGGGGCGCCGGTGGCGGTAGGCCGGGCGCAGCGGCACGCCCCCGGTCGAGAGCGACCGCCGCAGCGTGCGGCGCAGGTCGATCTGCCCGCGCGTCATCCGGCGGCGGCGCGCGGCCAGGCGCGTCGCGAGCTTGCGGGACAACGGCTGGATGGTGCGGCGCAGTTCGGCGAGCTGGTTGCGGCTGGCGATGAGGAAGTCGACGCGGTCGGCCGCGGGCGCGATGGCGTGCTTCGCGACGCGTTCGCGGCCCCGGACCTCGGCCGCGCGGCGGCGCGCCTCCGTGCGGACCTGCCCGCGGAAGTCCTCGACGCGGCGGCGGATCTCGTCGCGGTCGAGCCGGTCGGTGAACTCGCCGCGGGCGCCGCCGCCGCGGACCGCGGCCAGCACGCGGGCGATCAGCGTCTGCGGCTGGAGCCGTTCGAGGGTCTGGTGGGCGGAGAAGCCGCCGCCCGGTCCGGACGCCGAGCCGTACTGGCCCAGCATGTCGACGGCCAGCCCGGCGAGCTGCGACAACGCCTGCTGGTCGCCGTCGGCGAGCGCGGCGGCCAGCTCTTCGCGCAGCTCCTCCAGCGTCGTCGGCTGGTCTTCGCGGGCCCGTTCGGGCGCGCCGATGCCCGCCGGGAAGTAGAGGTCGAAGGCGGCGTCGAACACCGCGCGCTGCCCGCCGCGGCGAACGAGGGCGGCCGCCAGGCCCTCGCGGACCAGCGAGCGGTCGTCCATGCCGAGGACTTCCAGCGCGGCGGCGGCGTCGACGGTCTCGGCGGGCCCGGCCGGGATGCCCTGGGCGCGCAGGGCCTTGACGAACGCCGCGAGCCGCTCCGGCACGCCGCCGGTCACGACGCGTCCAGGACCTGTTCGAGCTTCAGGCCGGCGCCCGCCTTGGCGATGTCGTCCTGGTGCTTGAGCACGACGCCGAGGCTCTCCCGCACGACCCGCTCGTCCAGCGTGGCCGCCCCGAGGGCGAGCAGGGTGCGCGCCCAGTCGATCGTCTCCGCGACCGACGGCAGCTTGCGCAGGTCCATCGCGCGCAGCGCGGCGATCACCCGGACGACGGAATCGGCGAGCGCCGCGTCGATGCCCGGGACCTTGAGCCGGACGATGTCGCGCTCGAGGTCTTCGTCGGGGAAGTCGATGTGCAGGAACAGGCATCGGCGGCGCAGCGCTTCGGACAGCTCGCGGGTGGCGTTGGACGTCAGCACGGCGAACGGCGCGCGCGTGGCGGTGATCGTGCCGAGCTCGGGCACGGTGACCTGGAAGTCGCCGAGCACCTCGAGCAGGAGGCCCTCGACCTCCATGTCGGCTTTGTCGGTCTCGTCGATGAGCAGCACGGTCGGCTCGTCCGACGAGATCGCGGTGAGCAGCGGGCGGCGCAGCAGGAACTCCTCGCCGAAGATGTCGGTGCGCGCGGCCTCCCACGTCTCGTCGCGGCCGGCGGTGATCCGCAGCAGCTGCTTCGCGTGGTTCCACTCGTAGAGCGCGCGGGCCTCGTCGATGCCCTCGTAGCACTGCAGGCGCACCAGCCGGGAGCCGCTGACCTGGGCGACGGCCTTGGCGAGCTCGGTCTTGCCGACCCCGGCGGGCCCCTCGACCAGCAGCGGCTTGCCGAGCCGGTCGGCCAGGAACACCGTGGTCGCCACCGCCGTCGAGGCCAGGTAGCCGGCCTCGGCCAGCTTGGCCGACACGTCGTCGACGGAGGTGAAGAATCCGGTGCCCACCACGTGCCTCCTAAGCGGTCGCTCACCAGGAGAGTACCCGAAGAACGGGTTAGCATCGGCCGCGTGACCTACGTTGCCGCTTCCGGCCGATACGAATCGATCCCCTACCGCCGTTGCGGGCGGTCCGGGCTGAAACTGCCCGCGATCTCGCTCGGGCTGTGGCACAACTTCGGCCACGACAAGCCGCTGGAAACCCAGCGCGCGATCACCCGCCGCGCCTTCGACCTGGGCATCACCCACTTCGACCTGGCCAACAACTACGGCCCGCCGTACGGCTCGGCGGAGGAGAACTTCGGCCGGCTGCTGGCCGGCGACTTCAAGCCGTACCGCGACGAGCTGGTGATCTCCACCAAGGCCGGCTACGACATGTGGCCCGGCCCGTACGGCGAGTGGGGCTCCCGCAAGTACCTGCTGTCCTCCCTGGACCAGTCGCTCGGGCGGCTGGGCCTGGACTACGTCGACATCTTCTACTCGCACCGCTTCGACCCCGAGACGCCGCTGGAGGAGACGGTCGGGGCGCTGGACGCCGCCGTCCGCGCCGGGAAGGCGCTCTACGTCGGGATCTCGTCCTACAACTCGGAGCGCACCGCCGAGGCCGCGCGGCTCCTGCGTGAGCTCGGCACGCCGCTGCTGATCCACCAGCCGTCGTACTCGATGCTCAACCGCTGGATCGAGGAGGACGGCCTGCTCGACACCCTGGAAGAAGCGGGCGCCGGCTGCATCGCGTTCTCCCCGCTGGCGCAGGGCCTGCTGACCGACCGGTACCTGAAGGGCGTCCCGTCGGACTCGCGCGCGGCCCAGGGCAAGTCCCTCGACCCGGACACCCTCGACGAGAACCGGCTGGGCCGGGTGCGCGCGCTCAACGACATCGCCGGCCGGCGCGGGCAGACGCTGGCGCAGCTCGCGCTGGCCTGGGCGCTGCGCGACCACCGGGTGACGTCGGTGCTGATCGGGGCGAGCAGCGTCGGGCAGCTCGAGGACAACGTCGGCGCGCTGGGCAACCTGGAGTTCTCGTCCGAGGAGCTGACCGAGATCGACGGCCACGCGACCGACGCGGACATCAACCTCTGGAAGCGTTCGTCGGACTCCTGAGCCCTGAACCGAGCCCGGCCCGCGGGGGCGCCCCCCGTTTTCCACTCTACCGGTGAGCACCGACAATTCCGGCGGTTCAGGGAGCTTGCCCGGCACCATGGCGACCCGGTCATGCTCGGTGGGCGCCGGGAGCCTGCGCGGGTGATCGACTCGATCCCGCCGGACCGAACGCCTGCAGGAAGGTGTCGACGGCGGCGCTCGTCACGGCGCGCAGCTCGGTGGTGGGGACGCGGCGGGTGCCGAGCCGGGCGCGCTTGTCGATCGGGCCGGACAGCAGGGCCACGAACTGCTCCGCCGCCAGCAGCGGGTCCGGCGTGTGCAGGTGACCGGCGACGGCGAGGCGGGCGAGCCGATCGGCGAGGGCGCCGGTGACGCGGTCGGCCGTTCGCGTGTGGACGATGTCGAGCAGGTCGGGGAACTGGTTGAGCTCCGCTCGATGATCGGGCTGAGGATGGGGGAGACGTGTCGGGGTGGCCGTCGCGGATGGTGTCGAGGCAGCCGTGCACGGCCGGGCCGAACGCGCGCAGCCGCATCAGGTCGCCGGTGACGAGGTTGGCGCCGATGGTCGGGCCCCTTCGCATGAGCCGCGACAGTCGCCCGGCCCGACGTTTGACCAAATGAGAAATCTGGTCATACGATGTCGGCGTGCCTCCTGCCGAAGACCGGGCCGAACGGGCCGAGCGCATCCTCGACGCCGCCGCCGAACTGCTCCTGCGTGCCGGGTACCGGCGGACGACGATCGAGGACGTCGCCGAGCGGGCCGTCGTCGGCAAGGGGACCGTCTACCTGCACTGGAAGAACCGCGAGGAGCTGTTCCTCGCGGTTCTCCTCCGCGAATCCGTCCGGGCCCTCGAAGACCTCGTCGCGGCCCTGGCGGCCGATCCGCTGTCCACGCGACTTTCGCGGCTGACCGAAATCCAGTACGCCAACGTCCTGCGGCGCCCGTTGCTGCGGGCCGGTTACGCCGACGACGCCGAGACGCTCGGCAAGCTGCTGCCGAAGCTGCACGGCAAGCTCGACCCCCGGCACGCGGAATCGTTCGTCGAGTACCTCGAGCTGCTGGCCGCGAACGACCTGCTGCGCACCGACCGGCCGGTCCGCGAACTCGTCGTCGCCTTCCAAGCCGTGCTGCACGGCTTCCTCGGCCGCACACCCCCGCCCGAACCCGCCCTGATCGCCGACGTCGTCGCGCACGCCTTCGAACCCCGCGCCGTTTCGACGAGGCAGCTGCGGGCGGTGGCTCCGCGGGCGCTGGCGCTGTTCACCGAAGCCGTCGCCCTCGACCGCAAGCAGCTCGAACGCGCGTACTGACCACTGGAGGCCCCATGCGCACCGGAATCCTGATCGACGAACTCGGCGTCGGCTTCGACGCCATGACGGCCCAAGCCCGCGAAGCGGCGAAGCTCGGGTACGGCACGCTCTGGGTGGCCCAGCGCGGCGGCTGGGACGCGCTCACGGCCCTGCCCGCGCTCACCGCGGCCGCACCCGGCCTCGGACTGGGCACGTGCGTCGTCCCGACGTACTCGCGGCACCCCATCACCATGGCCGCGCAGGCGCTGACGGTCCAGGCGGCGGCCGGGGCGCCCGTCCACCTCGGCCTCGGGCTGAGCCACCGGCACATCGTCGAGGACGAGTTCGGGTATTCGTACGACCGCCCGATCCGGCACCTGCGCGAGTACCTCCAGGCGCTGCACCCGTTGCTGCGCGGGGAAAAGGCGGACGTCCACGGCGAGTCGCTGACCGCCGCGGCCGGGCTCAACACCCCCGGCGCGCAGCGGCCCGCGGTGCTGCTCGGCTCGGTGAGCCCGCAGGCCACACGGCTGGCGGGCGAGCTGGCCGACGGCGTGATCACGACGTTCGCGGGCCCGCGGGCGATCGGCGAGTTCGTGGTGCCGACGCTCGGCCGCACGTCCCGCGTGGTCTCCGGCCAGCTGATCTGCGTGACGTCCGAAGTGGACGAACGCCGCACGTGGGTCGAGCAGACCTACGGCGGTGCGGCGAACATCCCGGCGTACCGGGCGATCCTCGACCGCGAAGGCCACGAGCGGGTGGCGGACACCGCGTTCGTCGGCGACGAGGAAACCGTGCGGCGCCAGGTGAAATCCCTCGAGGACGCGGGCGCGACGGAGCTGCTGGTGATGCCGTTCGGCTCGGCGGAGGAGCAGGCCCGCACCCGCGAGCTGCTGGCGGCCTGAGCCGCCTCCGGGCGACGTCCGACAACCCGGGCCCGCGGGGGCGCCCCCCGGTTTCCACGCTACCGGCCGGCACCGACAATTCCGGCGCCCTGGGCCTCCGCCGAGAGGTCCTGCCACTCGTCCCAGGTGGCGAGCCGGTCCGCGTAGGTCTGCTTGATCATCGGGTAGAAGCCCTGGCCGAAGAGGACGCGCAGGGGCGGGTTGGGCAAGTCGACGACCTTGAGGAGGGCCTGGGCGGCGGCCGCCGGGTCGCCGGCGGGCTGCTTGCCCGCGACCTCGGCGAGCCGGCGGCGGAGCCCGTCGTAGACCGGCTTGGTCTCGGCGACGTGGCCGTTGGCGAGGGGGTTCGGGTTCTTGCCTTCGCGGGTGGCGAAGCCGCCCGGCTCGACGATCGTGACCTTGACGCCGAAGTCGGCGACCTCCTTGGCCAGGGTTTCGCCCAGTGCTTCGATCGCCCACCGGGACGCCTGGTACGCCCCGCCGAGCGGCATCGCGATGAGCCCGGCGGCCGAGGACAGCTGGATGATGTGGCCCGAGCGCTGTTCGCGCAGGTAGGGCAGCGCGGCCTGGACGACCCACAGCGGGCCGAACACGTTGGTTTCCAGCTGCGCGCGCAGTTCGGCCTCGGTCAGCTCCTCGATGGCTCCGATCTGCGCGTAGCCGGCGTTGTTCACGACGATGTCCAGGCGGCCGAAGTGCTCCGCGGCCCGCTTCACGGTCTCGAAGACGGCGGCCTTGTCGGTCACGTCCATCTCGAGCGGGAGCACGGCGTCGCCGTAGGTGGCGACGAGCTCGTCGAAGCTCTCGGTGGACCGTGCGGTGGCGGCCACCCGGTCGCCGCGGCCGAGGGCGGCCTCGACGAAACGGCGGCCCAGGCCGCGCGACGAACCCGTGACGAACCAGACCTTGCTCATGGTGTTTCCCCGTTCTGCGTGTGGCATCCGATCGACCACAAGACACCGGGGGCCGGAAACCCGTGACAGCGCGCGCACGTGACGCCGGTCACTCGCGGAAAAGCTGCCACGCCCCAGCCGGACCGACCGCTCCGCTCACCTCCAAGCGTCGCCAATAGGCCGCACTCAAGAGAGGTAATCGCAGGTCAAGCATGTAACAGCCGCCGACCGACCGACGACTGATGGGCAACACGCGCGGCCGGACAACAGCCCGTGTCGCCGAGCAACCTCCGGAGGACCATCGTGAGCGCCTTGGTGACCGCCCTGCCGTGGCTGGGCACGCTGCTCGCCGGCTTCCTCGGTGCCGCCGCGAGTTTGTTCTCCAACTTCTCGCTCCGCAAGAACGAATCAAGACGGCGATCCGTCGAAAAGGAAATCGCTGCGACACTCGGCCTTCCACTGAACACCGAGCCTGCAGAAAAATCGGAAGGACGGGACACCGCCCCGGGTTCGGTTGATGCGCCGGATACGACCGGCGAAGCAGCTGAATCCCCCGATCGGGACGTCCGCACCGGCCGAGGCGAGATCGACGTCGCCAGTTCGCGAGCGACTTCGGAGATCGCCGACGTCGTGCGGCAACAGTCCGACGGTCACGCTCTGCTGGTGGTCAAGTACTACGCCCAAGGCCTCACCCAGGCTTCCGTCAGCTTCGCGTTGAGCATGACCTTCTCGGTGATCGGCTTCGGTTTGATCGCCATCGCCGTCATTCAGGGCATCGTCCACCCTGACCACGCTCTTCCGGCGGGAATCACCGCGGTCGCCGGCATCGTGAACCAGGGCGTCGCGTCTCTCTTCTTCCGGCGCGCGGACAAGGGCCGGGAACTCATGATGCAACTCATCGACAAGCTGCGGAAAGACCGCGAAAGCGAGATGCGATTCGTGGCCGGACTGACTCAGATCGAGCAGGCCCAAGCAGAAGGCCTCAAAGACGCGCTGCGAGCATCCGCCGCACTCGCGTTCACCGACTCGCCGATGAGCCTCGAGCACCTCGCAAACCTTGTCAACTCCGGCGCTCTCACCCGGAGTTCCAGCAACATCACGCAAGGGGCCGGAGGCAAAGTGCCCCACACCGGCACACAAGCAGTCAACGGGCAGCAGTCCAGCGACGACCACCTGACCACCTCTTAGCGGACACCTCACAACGAACGACAACCGCGATCGGCTTGGCCGGCCATTCGCTCGGCCACCCTCGCTCAGCGTGCGCTAACGCGGCGCCGGGAGGTGGGTCGCCTCCGGGAAGAGGTTCAACGCCCGCAGCGCCGCCCCCAGCTCCGCGATGTCCGCCGGGTTCGTCAGGGACCGGCCCAGTTCCTCCGTGATCCGCTTCAGGCGGTGGCGGATCGTGTTGGGGTGGCAGAACATCCGCTCCGACGTCAGCTTCGTCGAACCCTGGCAGTCGAACCACGCGCGCAGCGTCAGCAGGAGCACGTTGCGGTCGTCACCGGGCAGGTCGAGCACCGGCTGGAGGACGTGGTGGGCCAGCTGCACCGACGCCTCCGGCGCACTCGCCACCAGCCCGGCCAGCGGGGACTCGGTGAACTGCACCAGCCCCGGCGTCCCCGGCGTCATGCTCGACAGCGCCACCCGCGCCAGGTGGAGCGCGCGGGCCGTGTTGCCGAGGCCGGTGAACACCGGGCTCATCCCGACCCGGCCCACCGGGTGCTCGCGGACCAGGGAGACGATCGCCGAAGCCGCGGCCGGGTCGCGCAGGGAGACCACGCCGACCTGGAGGTCCGGCGTGAGCCGCCACGCCGACGCGTGCTGCAGCGTGCGCAGCCGGGCCTCGATCTGCGGTAGCGGTTCCTGGCCCAGCCGCGGGGTTTCCGCGGCCACCACCACGAACGTTCCGTCCAGGGACAGGTCGAGCACGCGCGCGATGTCCCACAACGTGCCCTCGGTCGCGGCCCCGCCGGCGAACAGCGCCTCCACCAGCGCCGAGCGCCGGTTCTGGTGCGCCACCATGACTTCCGCCGTCGTGTCGCGGTAGGCCGTCGTGAGGGCCTCGGCGAGGTCGTCGATCAGCGCCCAGATCGCCGTCGTCGCGGCGACCAGCCCGGCGAGGTCCTGCGCGCGGGCGGTCAGCTCGACGAACCGGTGCCAGACCTCGGTGAGCCCGAGCCGGTAGGCCCGCAGCAGCTCCGGCAGCGGCGCGCCCTGCAAGGCCCGGGCCCGGCCGGTCGCGCGGGCCTGGGACAGGTCCGGGACGTCGGAGCCGCGCAGCGTGCGCATCACGTGCTCGAGGTTCGCGCGCACCGAGTTCCGCAGCTCGGTGTGGGTGACGAACCGGGCGTCGGCGTAGACCGGCATTTCGGCGCGGATCTGCCGCACGGTGCTCTCGACCAGTTCCGGCAGCTTCCGCTCGACCTCGGCGGCGAGGACGGCGACGCGCGGCGCGCGCTCGTCGGACAGAAGCGCCTGGTACGGCATGGTGGCCTCCGGTCCCCGACCTCCTCGTCGAGGCCCGAGACCGACATCTAACCCGAACGGGAGCGCCACGTTCGGGTGAACTTGCTACAAGAACCGCGGATGCGGAGGTTCTTTTGTGGAACCGCCGCATCCGCGTCAGGCCAGTTTGGCGGCCGCGCTCTTGATCGCCTCCCGGATCCGGAAGTAGGTGCCGCAGCGGCAGACGTTCTCGATCGCGTCGATCTCGGCGTCCGTCGGGTTCTTCGTCTTCTTCAGCAGCGCGACCGCCGCCATGATCTGGCCGGGCTGGCAGTAGCCGCACTGGGCGACGTCCTGCTCGAGCCAGGCTTCCTGGACCGGGTGCAGCTCGTCGCCGTCGGCCAGCCCCTCGATCGTGGTGACCTCGCGCCCGGCGCATTCCGAAACCGGCGTGACGCACGGGTTGAACGCCTCGCCGTCGAGGTGGCTGGTGCAGGCCTTGCAGACGTTGATGCCGCAGCCGTACTTCGGCCCGCGGACCTTGAGCTTGTCGCGCAGCGCCCACAGCATCGGCAGGTCGGCGGGCGCGTCGACGGTGACGGTCTTCCCGTTCACCACGAAGGTGTAGTTCGGCACGGCGGCTCTCCTCAGCGCGGGAACGGGTCGAAGTCGACCGGGAAGGTGATCGGGAAGCTGCGGGGCTTGATCCCGGTCGCCCGGGCGTAGGCGTTGGCGATCGCGCCGACCGGCGCCGGCAGGCCGAGTTCGCCCGCGCCGCCGATGTCCGCTCCGGAAGCCGGCATGACGTGCACGGTGACGTCGGTCGGCGAGTTCTTCTGCCGCGCGTAGTGGAACTGCGAGTAGCTGCCTTCCAGCGGCAGGCCCTGGTCGATGTGCAGGCCCGCGGTGAGCGTCGTCGAAATCGCGTCCGTCAGGCCGCCGAGCATCTGCGCCTGGATCCCGCGCGGGTTCACCGGCTTGCCGACGTCCACCGCGATGGTCGCCTTCGTGACGCGCGGGTGCTTCGGGTCGCGCGCGTCCAGCTCGACCAGGCAGGCGGTGTACGACTTGTACTCGCCGTGCACCGCGATGCCCTGCGCGAACCCGGCGGGCATCTTCCTGCCCCACGCGCCGAGCTCGGCGACCTTGTCGAGCACCGCGCGCTGGCGCGGCTCCTTGATGAATTCGCGACGGAAGGCCACCGGGTCCTTGCCCAGCTTCGCGGCGATCTCGTCGACCATGATCTCCTCGGCGCCCCGGGTGTTCGCCGAGTAGACCGAGCGCCACGCCGAGGTGTGGAACTTCAGCGGCACCTCGTTGAGCAGCTGCGTGGTGACGCCGAAGTTGTACGGCGACTTCACGGTCAACAGGAACACCGTCTGGGCGAAGCTGAGGTTGCCGCCGACGGGCAGCTTTGCCGCGAACGCGGTGAGAATCTCGCCGAGCCCGTGGCTCCAGTCGGTTTCGACGCTCGCGACGCGGTGTTCGAACGTCAGCACCTGCCCGAGCGCGAAGGTCGCGCGGATCCGGTGGTAGCTCGCCGCGCGCGCCCGGCCGTGGCGCATGTCGTCGATCCGGCTCCACATCAGCCGGACGGGCTTCTTCATCGCCTTCGAGATGTGCGCGGCTTCGAGAGCAGCGTCGAAGAACAGCCGCCGCCCGAAGGACCCGCCGCCCTGCTGGACGTGCACGGTGACCTTGTTCTCCGGCAGCCCCAGCTCCTGCGCGATGGTCTGCTTCGCCACGATCGGCGACTTCAGCCCGGCCCAGATGGTCGCGCTGTCCTCGCGGACGTCGGCCACCGCGGAGTTCGACTCCATCGGCGCGTGGCCGGCGAAGGCGAAGTCGAACTCGCCGTCGACGTACTGGGTCAGCAGCGGCGGCACCACGAACGGCAGCGCGGCGGCCCGCAGCTTCTTCTTGATCGTCTCGTCGTCCTCGCCGTCGACCGTGCCCGGCCCCCACGTGACGTCGAGGGCGTTCTTGCCGTCGAGGGCCTGGCCGAACGTCTCGGCCATCACCGCGACGCCGGTCTTCACCACGGCGATGTCGATGATCCCCGGCATGGCGCGGACGGCTGCCTCGTTGTTGACCTTCCGCACCGTGCCGTTGATGGTCGGCGGCCGGCGCACCATCACCGGGTTCGCCCCGGGGATGTCGAGGTCGAGTGTGTAGACCTGCTTGCCGGTGACCATCGCGCGGGCGTCCTTGCGCGAGGTCGGCGTCCCGACGAGCGTGTGCGCCGATTCGGCCTTCGGCGCGATGGCACCGGTGGTCAGGTCCGTGCGCGAAGCAGGCCCGGCAAGAGTTCCGTAGGAAGCGCTGCGGCCGTCCGGCGCCCACACCGCACCGTCGCGTGTGGACAGTCGCGACGGATCGGTCCCCCACCGCGCCCCGGCCGCGGCGACCATCCGGGCGCGCGCGGTCGCCGCGGTGGCGCGCACCGGGTCGTAGAGCGAGCGCATCGTGTTGGAACCGCCGGTGAGCTGGTTGAACAGCAGCTCGGTGCGGGCGTCGGAAAGCACGACGTCGACCCGGTCGAGCGGCAGGTCCAGCTCTTCGGCGACGAGCATCGCGGTCGCCGTCGTGATGCCCTGGCCGACCTCGGCGCGCGGCAGCTGCAGCCGCGCCCGGCCGTCGGCGGTCAGTTCGAGCACGAGCATCCCGGCGGTCGGCGCGCACGACAGCGTCAGGACGTCGCCGAGGTCGAGGATCTCCGCCGGCTGCGGCAGGGTCGGGACGACGGCGTCGGCGCGGGCCGGGGCGACCGCGTCGGCGGTGAGCTTGGTGGCGACGGTCAGCGTGGGCGCGGCGACGAGGTAGGTCAGGAAGCGGCGGCGCCCGACCTGCCCGGGCTCGGGCTGTTCGGTGGTGGGACTGGCCATCGGGGAATCCCTTGCTGGGTGGTGGCGGGGTGCGCGCCACGCTAAGGACCCCTGGACACGACGTCAACGCGGAGTAGTCGAGTTCGCCCATCTCTGTGACGAGATGACAGTGCAGGCCGCCGAATGTGTGGGCCGCCACAGCGCCGGACGGCGCAACGGGCTGGTTCAGCCGGCCCCGCGGGCGCGCCGGGCCTCGATCAGGTCCTCGCGGGCGCGGGCGACGCGGGAGCGGACGGTGCCGACCGGGCAGCCGCAGACGTCGGCCGCCTCGGCGTAGGAGAGACCGAGCACCTGGGTCAGCACGAGCACCTCGCGCCGGTCCGGCTCCAGCCCGTCGAGCAGCAGCCGCAGTTCGACGAGGTCTTCGAAGCCGGCCGCGCGGTCGCGGGTGCGCTCGGCGGCGGCTTCCCAGTCGGTGTCGGCGATCTTGGGCCGCGCGCCGGCGGCCCGGAGCTGGTCGACGACGACCCGGCGCGCGATGGACAGCAGCCAGGTGCGCGAGGACGATCGGCCGGCGAAGCGGCGAAGGCTGCCGAAGGCGCGAAGGTAGGTCTCCTGCGTCAGGTCGTCGGCCGCGGCGGTGTCCGTGAGGTGGGCGAGGAAGCGCCAGACGTCGGCCTGGGTGGCGCGGACCCACGCCTCCAGCGCGCGCCGGTCGCCGCGGCCGGCATCGAGGGCCAGTGCGGTGACGCGGTCGTCCTCACGGTGGGTCATGATCCGGAACTTAGCAGTGACCGGGAACTTCAGGGATCCGCCGTCCGACTAGTGGACCATGAGGTGCGAGGAATGCCGCGAAGCTCTGTCGGCGCGACTGGACGGCGAAGCCGAGCCGGTTTCGCCCGACGAGCACCTGACGTCCTGCGCGGCCTGCCGGGAGTGGCTCGAGGGCGCGGAACGGCTGCGGCGCGCGATGCTGCTGCGCCCGGCCCCGCCGGTCCCGGACCTGACCGCGGCGATCCTCGAGCGCACGCCGGCCCCCTCGGGCGAGCGCTGGGGGCGGCGGATCGCACTGGCGGTGGTGGCGATCGCCCAGCTGGGGCTGGCCTTCGCCGAGCTGCTCGGGACGGCGGGCGGGCATAGCGCGCACCTCGGCCACGAAAGCGGCGCGTGGAACCTGGCGGTGGGCATCGGCCTGCTGACCGCGGCCCTCCTCCCCCGGACGGCGGGTGGCCAGCTGCCGCTGCTGACGGGGTTCGTCGGCGTGCTGCTGGTGCTGTCGGCGGGCGACCTGGCGGCGGGCCAGGTGACGCTGTCCCGGCTGTCGACCCACCTGCTCGTGGTGCTCGGGCTGGCGTTGCTGTACGCGGTGCACCGGGATCAACGGGACCGGGGCGCCCCGCTCCCGGCGGCCACCGCCGACGACGGCGCGGCGACGTCCGGGTCCACTGTGGACGCCCCGGCGCCGGGCCGGCCGCGCCCGCGTCCGTCCCGGCGGCAGGCCCACGGCCGGCGCGCGGCCTGACGTGCGCGGACGGGGTCAGGCGAACTTGGTCTTCGGCCGCTCCTGCCGCACGCCGTCCACGTAGACGTCCACCTTCTCGTCGAGGAACGCCACCAGCCCCGCGGCCCGGATGCTTTCGGGCAGCGGCGTCGGGTAGCTCCAGGCGAGGTCCTCGTGCCCGGCGACGTCGAAGTGCTCGGCGGCGCCCTTGTACGGGCAGTGCGTCACCGTGTCGATCCGGGAAAGCAGGTCCATCCGGACGTCCACGCGGGGCAGGTAGTAGCGGGTCGGCAGGCCGGTTTCGAACAGCAGGTGCGGCCGCACCGAGTCGGCGACCGTGACGCCGTCGACCTCGATCCGGACGTGCCGCGAGCTCGGCAGGACGTCGACGCGGACGCCGGGATCACGCGGGTGGGTGAAGATCTGCTCGTCCTCTTCGAACCAGTCGAACGCGCCGAACTCGAAGCGGACGTGGCCGCGAAGCTCCTCGATCGGCGAATCCGGGTACTCCAGCGCGCCGTCCACCGCCTCGGCTCCGGCACCCTTTATCGTCAGCAGAACAGCTTCTCCGCGGCTCGGCGAGTGCGCCGTCCGGCCGGAGGGGGTGAGAACGCCGCTCACGACGTCCGCGCGCGGGAGGTAGTACGTGGGGTAGTACGGAACTTCCCACACCAGGAGGGGGTGCACCGTGTCCGCGACGACCTGCCCGCCGAGGAACACCCGTACCCGCTTCGCGCCGCTTGCCACGCGGACCCGGCCGCGTCCCGGAGTGCTCATGCTCCGATCAACGGGCCGCGAAGGGCGGGTATTCCGGCGGGCACGGGGGTCGGACGGCTAGCGTGGCAGGCAGCACGAGGACGACAGGAGGCGGGCACGGGTGGCCGGCGTAGAAGTTCCCACGGTCGGTACCCCCGCCGGGATGCGCAAGATCAACCAGCGGGCGGTGCTCGACCTGCTGCGCCGCGGCGGGCCGGCGACCCGGCCGCAGGTGGCGAAGGACACCGGGCTGTCGAAGCCGACGGTCAGCCAGGCGCTGCTGGCGCTGGAGGCGGCCGGGCTGGCGCGCCCGACCGGGCAGACGTCCACCGGCACCGGGCGCTCGGCCGTGCTGTACGAGGCCGACCCGACCGCGGGCTACGTGCTCGGCATCGACATCGGCCGCGAGCACCTGCGGGTCGCGGTGTCGGACCTCGGCCGCACGCTGGTGGCCCGCCGCGACGAGCGCAACTCGGCCCGCTCCGGCGCGGCGCTGGTGACGGCGGTCGGGAAGATCGCGGCCGCGGCGGTCGCGGAGGCCGGGCTTTCGGCGGGCGACATCGTTGTCCGCGTGGTCGGCTCCCCCGGCGTCGCCGATCCGGAGAAGCGGTGCTTCCGGCACGCGCCGAACCTGCCGGGCTGGGGCCGCGCGGGGCTGATCGACGACCTCGAAGCGGCACTGGGCCCGGACCTGATGGTGGAGAACGACGCCAACCTCACCGCCGTCGGCGAGTGGGAGAGCGGGGCCGCGCGCGGCGCGTCGGTGTTCGGCTGCATCACGATCGGCACCGGCGTCGGCATGGGCCTGATGGTCGACGGCCGGGTGTTCCGCGGCGCGACCGGCGCGGCGGGCGAGATCGGCTACCTCCCGTACGGCCGCACGCGCGCGGCCGACGAGCCCACCACCCCGCCGGCCCGCGGCCACCTCGAAGAGGCGACGGCGGCCCAGTCGGTGGTCCAGGGCGCCCGCGAACTCGGCCTGGGCACGGCGAAATCGGCCCGCGAAGTGTTCCGCATGGCCCGCGAAGGCGACGAGCTGGCCCGCCAGGCACTGGCGGCGGAGGCCGACCGCCTGGCGTACACGGTGGCCTCGGTGGCGGCGGTGATCGACCCGGAACTGATCGTCCTGGGCGGCGGCATGGGCACGGCGGCGGACCTGCTGCTGGAGCCGATCGACCGGGCACTGCGCGCGTTCACGCCGCTGGTGCCGAAGGTGGTCCAGGGCGAGCTGGGCGAGGACGCGGTGCTGACCGGGGCGATCAGCGTGGGGCTGCGGGCGGCCGAGGGGCTGGTGTTCGACCGCCGCGTCGGCGCCGCCTGAGTCAGCACGTCACCCGAGAAGTAACAACTAGTTGACCAACCACATGCCCTTGGCTTCTTGTGGCCGTCATTTAGTAATGAATATAGTACTACCTCATGGACGACGAGACCGTGCGGGAGCTGCGCCGGGGTGTTCTCCGGCTCGCGCGGCGGTTGCGAGGCAGCCGTTCCGCAGGAGCGCTGAGCCCGGCCAAGGTCGGCGTGCTGGCCCACCTCGCCCGGCACGGCGCGAGCAGTCCGGGCGAGATCGCCGCCGCCGACGCGCAGCGGCCGCAGGCGCTGACGAAGGTGTTCACCGAACTCGAAGCCGAAGGGCTGATCAGCCGCTCACCCAACGAAGACGACGGGCGCAGCGTCGTCCTCGGCCTCACCGCGCCGGGGGCGGCCGCCCTGGAAGCCGACATGCGGGAACGCGACGAGTGGCTGGCCGCCGCGTTCGGCACGCTCGGTGAGACCGAGCGCGGCGTCCTCCGGCTGGCCGCTCCCCTGCTCGAACGCCTTTCCGACCACCCCGCCCCGAAGGAGAAAGCATGAGCGACGCCTTCCCGCCGCCCCGCGCCTGCCCGTACCGGCCGCCGCCTCGGCTGGCCGACCTGCAACGCGAGGCGCCGATCAGCCGGGTCCGGATCTGGGACGGGAGCACGCCGTGGCTGCTCACCCGGTACGCGGACGTCCGCGCGGTGCTCGCCGACCGCCGGTTCAGCGTCGATCCCGCCCGGCCCGGCTACCCCGCCCGCGGCCCGGCGAGCCGGGGCCGGCGGGCCGGACGCGGCTCGTTCATCTCCATGGACGGCCCCGAGCACACCCGGTTGCGCCGGATGCTCATCAGCGAGTTCACCGTGCGCCGCGCCGAGGCCCTGCGGCCGGCGATCGAGCGCACCGCCGCCGGCCTGCTCGACGAGCTGACCTCCGGGCCCCGGCCCGCCGACCTGGTCGCCCGGTTCGCGTTGCCGCTGCCGTCCACCGTCATCAGCGAACTGCTCGGCGTGCCCTACGAAGACCACGCCTTCTTCGAAGACCGCGCCCGCGCGATGCTGGACGACTCCGCCGGCGGCGAGGTCAACCGGGCCGCCACCGCGGACCTCGCCCGCTACCTCGGCACCCTGCTGCACCGGCGAAGCACCCGCCCCACCGACGACCTGCTGGGCCGCCTGAGCGCGGAGCAGGTCGCCACCGGGGCGCTCTCGCGGGCCGACGCGGTGGCCACGGCGATCCTGCTGCTGGTCGCCGGCCACGAAACCACCGCCAACCAGATCGCCCTCGCCACCGCGTTCCTGCTCGACAACCCCGAGCACGCCGAGGTCTTCCGGAGCGGCGCCCCGGCGACCGCGGTCGACGAACTGCTGCGGCTGCTCACGATCACCCACCTCGGACGCCGCCGCGTCGCCACCGCCGACGTGGCACTCGGCGGCGTCACCATCCGCGCCGGCGACGGTGTCATCGCCGCCGCCGACATCGCCAACCGCGACCCCGGCGAGTTCGCCGATCCCGACGAGGTGGACTTCGGCCGCAGTCCCAACCACCACCTCGCCTTCGGGCACGGCGAGCACCTGTGTCTCGGCCACCACCTCGCCCGCCTCGAACTCCGCGTGGCACTGACCGCGCTGCTGCGGCGCCTGCCCGGACTCCGGCTCGCCGTCCCCACGGACGAGCTGCCGTTCCGGCACGCGCACCCGATCTACGGGATCGACCGGCTCCCGGTCACCTGGGACTGAGCCCTAAGCGGCCCGCCACGCTTCACCGCCGGCCGAAATGCGCCAGGGGGTCAGGCGCAGCACCGTGATCTTCGGGTCGCGGTGGTCCTCGCCGCCGAGGATCTTCGGGTCGTAACCCAACGGTTCGGGCGTGGTCGCGAACAGGTCCCACAAGTACTTGCGCGTCTCTTCGTCGTCCTCGAACGCCGCGCGGCACTCCGCCACCGCCACCTCGTGCTGCGGGTCCCAGTACGAGCACGAGACATACGGCGACGCCGCCAGGTGCGCCAGTTTCAGCGGGGTCGGCCGGGTGAACAGCCGGCCGACCAGTCCCTCCGGGGTGTGTTCCCAGATCGGGTGGACGACCCGGGAACGCGGCCGGCCCCGCCGGTCGACGGTCACCAAGGTGCACCAGACGATCCGGTGCGCCACGCGCACGAACGCTTCCGCCAGCTCCGGCGGCACTGTGTTAGATTCCACAACCATGGTTGTGCATCCTAACACCCTCGACCTCTCGCTGACGGCCCTCTTCGCGGGCTGGGCGATGACGGACGAGGTCCAGCGACGGCTCGCCACCCAGGGCTTCGGAGATCTGCGGTTCAACGACGGCGTCGTGATCCAGCACGTCCTGGCCGCACCGCTGTCCATCACCGCGCTGGCCGACCGGATGGGCGTGACCCAGCAGGCGGCCTCGAAAGCCGTGGCGGACCTCGAACGCCGGGGCCTGCTGCGCCGCGAGCCCGATCCGGCGGACGCGCGCACGAAACTGCTGCACCTGACCGAGCACGCGCTGGCCGCCGTCGAAGCGACGCGCGTGCTGCGACGGGACCTCCAAAGGGAGATCGAGACGGAGCACGGCGCCGAGCGGGCCGAAGACGCGCGCGCACTCCTGGCCGCGGTCATCGGCCGCTACGGCGGTGACGACGCGATCCGCGCCCGGCGGGTCCGGCCGCCGCGCTGATTACCTCCGGCGTAATCGACGCCGCCGCCCGGAAAGCCGACGATCGGGGGCATGAGCGAATCCGCGAAGAACCGCATGATCGTCGTCGAGTGCCTGGAGAACCTGTTCGTGCGCCAGGACTTCGACACGGCGAAAGCCGCACTGCACCCCGATTTCGTCACCCACAGCCCCGGCCTGCCGTCCGGCCGTGAGGCGTTCACCGACGCCGTGAAGAACTCGCCGCTGGCCGGTGCGAGCGCGGTGATCAAGCACGTGGTCGCGGAGGACGACCTCGTCGTCGCGCACCTGCACGTGGCCGGCACGGCCGTCGTCGACATCCTGCGCGTCGAGGACGGCCTGCTCGTCGAGCACTGGGACGTCAAGCAGCCCATCTAGCGGGTGATGACGCAGGTCCCCGACGCCGTGGCCAGCAGCTTCCCCCCGGCGTCGCGGATCTCCCCCTCCGCGAAGGCGATCCGCGAGCCTTCCTTCACCACGCGGCCCGTGGCGCGGATTTCGCCGCGGCCCGCGTGGATCGCGCGCAGGTAGCTCACCTTCAGCTCCACCGACGCGTAGCCGACGCCGGCCGGGAGCGTCGTGTGGACCGCGCAGCCGACCACCGAGTCGAGCATCGTCGCCGCCACGCCGCCGTGCACCATGCCGATCGGGTTGTACAGCGACTCGTCCGGCTCGGCGACCGCGACGACCTCGCCCGGTTCGATGCTCTCCCAGCGCATCCCGAAGTGCGCGGCGATGGGCGCCGGCGGGACGCGGCCCTCGGCGATCGCCCGCATGTACTCCAGGCCGGACATCGTGGCACCCAGCCGGGCCGCTTCCAGGGGGTCCTGCCACGTGATGATCTTCGAACGGACCGGGGCTACGACGTCGGTCATGCGGGCTCCTCGATTATGACAGCTGTCTTAACGCCAGCGTCGCCCGCGGGGCGGCGGGCGTCAAGCGCGGCGTGACCCAGACCACCGGTGGTCCGCCCGCGGCCCGGGTGGAATCATCCGGGGGTGGACACCGACCGCAAGCTGATCGACCCGGAACGCGTCGCGGCGGCGGTCGAGGGACTGGGCGACCGCGCCGTCATCGACGAATGGGCCCGGCGCTTCTCCGTGGTCGCCGACCCGTCCCGGCTCGCCCTGCTGGTCTGCATCCACTACGCCCGCGAGATCAGCGTCACCGACCTCGCCGCGGCCACCGGCATGACGGACACCGCGGTGTCGCAGGCCCTGCGGCTGCTGCGCGCCCACGGCCTGGTCACCCCGCAACGCACCGGCCGCGTGGTCCGGTACCGGCTGGCGGACGCGACGGTGCACGAACTCATCCATCGAGTGCGTCCCCATCCCGAACAACCCGCTGAGACATCCGGGGCTCCGCCCCGGGCCGGGGGCTCCGCCACCCGGACCCCCGAACAACCCGCGAACGGAACCCAAGACCGGTAGCGTGCGGGCATGACGGGATTGCCCGAGACCATCACCGCCTGCCTGTTCGACCTCGACGGAGTGCTGACCGGTACCGCCGTACTCCACAGCGAAGCCTGGAAACGGACTTTCGACGAGTTTCTTCGCGCCCGTGACGGCGCCGGGTTCAGCGAGTTCACCGCCCACGACTACGCGGCCTTTGTGGACGGCCGCCCCCGCGCCGACGGCGTGCGGGAGTTCCTGCGGTCACGCGGGATCGTGCTCCCGGAAGGCAGCCCGGACGACCCGGTGGACGCCCCGACCGTCAACGGCGTGGGCAACCGCAAGAACGAGCTGGTCCTCAAGATCATCGACGAGCGCGGCGTGAACCCGTACCCGGGTTCGGTGCGCTACCTCGAAGCGGTCAAGGCCGCCGGGCTGCGGATCGCCGTCGTGACGTCGTCGGCGAACGGCGCGAAGGTGCTCGACGGCGCCGGCCTGAGCAAGTACGTCGAGGCGCGCATCGACGGCATCGTCATCCGCGAACAGCACCTGAAGGGCAAGCCGGCGCCGGACTCGTTCCTGGCCGGCGCCGCGGCGCTCGGCGTCGAGCCCGCGCACGCGGCCGTCTTCGAGGACGCCCAGTCCGGCGTCCAGGCCGGCAAGGCCGGCGGCTTCGGATACGTCGTGGGCGTGAACCGGGCCGACCAGGCCGCGGAACTGCGGGCGCACGGCGCCGACATCGTCGTCGACGACCTCGCCGACCTCCTGGAGGACCGATGACCGAACCGCACGGCTACGAATGCTCGCCGTGGGAACTGCGGTGGCGCGGCATGGACGTCGACGCCCTGCAGCGCACCGAATCGGCGTTCGCGGTGTCCAACGGCCACATCGGGCTGCGCGGCACCCTCGAGGAGGCCGAGCCGCGCGGGCTGCCCGGCACGTACCTCAACGGGTTCTACGAGCAGCACGAACTCCCCTACGCCGAAGCCGGCTACGGCTACCCGGAAGAGGGCCAGACGGTCGTCAACGTCACCGACGGCAAGATCATCCGGCTGCTCGTCGAGGACGAACCGCTCGACATGCGCTACGGCGCGGCCACCGCGCACGACCGGGTGCTCGACTTCCGCAAGGGCACGCTGAGCCGGACCACGGAGTGGTCGTCGCCGACCGGGCGGCGGGTCCGCGTGCGCACCGAACGGCTGGTGTCGTTCACCCAGCGCGCGATCGCCGCGATCCGGTACGAGGTCGAGCCGCTCGACGAGGACCTGCAGCTGGTCGTCCAGTCCGACCTGCTCGCCAACGAGCCGATCGAGTCCGACACCAGCGACCCGCGGGTGGCCGCCGCGCTGGAATCCCCGCTGGTCGGTCAGTTCCACCGCGCGTCCGACTACAACGCCGTGCTGGTGCACCAGACCCGCCGGTCCGGGCTGCGGATGGCCGCGGCGATGGACCACAAGATCGAGGTGGACGACGGGATCCGGGCGCGCATCCACGCCGAGGAGGACCTCGCGCGGCTGACCGTCGCCGTCGACGTGCCGAAGGGCGGCCGGCTGCGGATCACCAAGTTCCTCGCCTACGGCTGGTCCGCGCAGCGCTCGGTGCCCGCGCTGCGGTCGCAGGTCGAGGCGGCGCTGGCCGGCGCCCGCCAGACCGGCTGGAAGGGCCTGCTCACCGAGCAGCGCGAGTTCCTGGACGACTACTGGCGGACGTCGGACATCGAGATCGAGGGCGATCCCGAGCTGCAGCAGGCCGTCCGCTTCGCCCTCTTCCACATCCTGCAGGCCGGGGCCCGCGGCGAAAGCCGCGCGATCGCCGGCAAGGGGCTGACCGGGCCCGGCTACGACGGGCACGCCTTCTGGGACACCGAATCCTTCGTCCTGCCGGTGCTCACCTACACGATCCCGGACGCCGCGCGCGACGCCCTGCGCTGGCGTCACTCCACAATGGACAAAGCGCGGGAACGCGCGCACCAGCTGGGGTTGCGCGGCGCGGCGTTCCCGTGGCGGTCGATCAACGGGGCCGAGTGCTCGGCGTACTGGCCGGCGGGCACGGCGGCGTTCCACGTCAGCGCGGACATCGCCGACGCCGTCCTGCGCTACCTCAACGCGACCGGCGACGAGGAGTTCGAGCGCGACTACGGCACCGAGCTGCTGCTGGAAACCGCGCGGCTGTGGGCGTCGCTGGGGCACCACGACCGGCACGGCACGTTCCGCATCGACGGTGTCACCGGCCCCGACGAGTACTCGGCGGTGGCGGACAACAACGTCTACACGAACCTGATGGCGCGGCGGAACCTGCAGGCGGCGGCCGAGTCGTGCGAACGGCACCCGGACGTGGCGGCGCGATTCGGCGTCGACACCGTCGAGCTGGACTCCTGGCGCGCGGCCGCGGCGGCGATGTTCCTGCCCTACGACGCGGAACTCGGCGTGCACCCGCAGTCGGAAGGGTTCCTCGACCACGACGAGTGGGACTACGAGAACACCG
Organism: Amycolatopsis sp. NPDC005003; assembly: GCF_053600695.1. Lineage (NCBI taxonomy): Bacteria > Bacillati > Actinomycetota > Actinomycetes > Pseudonocardiales > Pseudonocardiaceae > Amycolatopsis > Amycolatopsis sp. NPDC005003. The sequence goes on from NZ_JBSGAI010000014.1 coordinate 183,233, forward strand.
ACCAGGCGCACTACCCGCTGCTGCTGCACTACCCGTACTTCGACCTCTACCGCAAGCAGGTCGTGAAGCAGGCGGACCTGGTGCTGGCGCTGCACCTGTGCGGCGACTCGTTCAGCCAGGAGGAGAAAGCCCGCAACTTCGCCTACTACGAGGCGCGGACCGTGCGCGATTCTTCGCTGTCGGCGGGGACGCAGGCCGTCATCGCCGCGGAGGTGGGGCACCTCGAGCTGGCCTACGACTACCTCGCCGAAGCCGCGCTGACCGACCTGCACGACGTCCACAACAACGTGCGCAACGGCCTGCACATGGCGTCGCTGGCCGGGGCGTGGCAGGGCGCGGTGGCCGGGTTCGGCGGCCTGCGCGACCACGGCGGGGCGCTGGCCTTCGCGCCGCGGCTGCCACCGCAGCTGGGGCGGATCACCTTCCGCCTGATGTTCCGCGGCACCCGGTTCCAGGTCGAGATCGACCCGGACCAGGCCACCTACCACGTCGTCGCCGGGGCACCCCTGGAAGTGCTGCACCACGGCGAGCGCATCACCGTCACGGCCGAGCCGCGGCGGTACGCGATCCCCAAGATCGACGCGGGCCCCCCGCCGAAGCAGCCTCCCGGACGCGCGCCGATGCGGCGTGACTCGGAAGCGGTGCGTCAGTACGCGGAACCGGCGAACCCCATCACTGAGGAAGGTCGCTAGCGGCTTCTGCTTCTCGTCCGGGTGGGGCCGGGACTTCCTCGGTCCCACCCGGGCTCACGTCCGGGTCCGGGGCGGTCGGCACGTCGTGCGTCAGCTTGCCGGGGGTCGGGAGCTTCGGGAGCTCTTCGTCTTCGTCGTCGCGGCCGTGGAGGCGCTGCTGCTCGCTCATGCTTTCCGGAATACCCGGTTTTCCCCGGGAGGGCCAGCGGATCAGGCCGCGCGCTTCCCCGCCGCCCGTGCCTTGTCCTGCAGGGTGAGCAGCAGGCCGTCGCGGGTGGACCAGGGACAGATCGTCACCTTGCCGCCGGCGACCGTCAGCAGCGCTTCGGCGACGATCGCGCCGGCCAGGGCCTGGTGGGCCCGGCTGCGGGAGATGCCGGGCAGCTCGGCCCGCTTCGACGGCGGCAGCGCGGCGAGCCGCGGGATCCACGCCCGGAGGTCTTCGAGCCGCAGTTCCTTGCACTTCCCGGGGCGCGCACCGGCCAGCCGCGCGAGCTGCTGCAGCACCTTCGAGCAGCCGACGACCCGCGGATCGTCGACGTCGGCGCGGCTCAGCGTGGTGCTCACGACGTCGAGGGCGTGCGCGCGCAGCGCCTTGACCTGCTTGTTCGACACGCGCTCGGACGGCAGCCAGTCCCGGGTCATCGAGCGGGCCCCCAGCGGCAGCGAACGCGCGAAGGTCGCCTTCTCACCGGAGCCGGCGGCGAGTTCGACCGTCCCGCCGCCGATGTCGAGCACGAGCATCGGCCCGGGTTCGGCGTCGTACCAGCGGCGGGCGGCCAGGTACGTCAGCTCGGCCTCGCGGCGGCCGGAGAGGAACCGCAGCTCGACCCCGGTTTCGCCGGCGACGTGCCGGACGACGTCCGCCGCGTTGGCGGCGTCCCGGATCGAGGAGGTCGCGAGCGGGTAGACGTCGCTGACGCCGTGGCGGTACGCCGTGGTCATGCCCGCCGCGACGGCGGCCGTGACGGCGTCGATGCCCCGGTCGGAGAGGCGGCCACGGACGTCGAGCTCGCGGTCCAGGCGCAGCCGCGTCTGGTGGTTGACCACCGGTTCGCGGGGCGAGCCGTCCAGCGGCACCACCACGAGCCGGGCGCTGAACGAACCCACGTCCAGCACGCCCACCGCGGGCTCTTCTCGTTTTCGCACAGCTCGGCGCACCTCACTTCCGCCTGGTGAATATCCCCAGTCCGACGGCTCGAAACCAGCAATGATGTCCGATCTCACGCCACGCTGCCGGGCATTTCCCCGAATGGGGCCCTCCGGGCGTGCGTTCCTGACGCGAAGGTCACAGTGAGATAACCCGATCGAGTGAACCGCGAGGCCACCGGACACGATTCGGTAACGCCCGCCGGCCTGACGCGATTAATCGGACATCGAAACCGGCGTGGAGCAGGGGAAAGAGATGCAACGGCCCGAGCGGGGAGCGGAGCTCGTGCGGCCGGCCGCCGTCGTGCTCGCGGTCGTGGCCGGGCTCGGCTGCGTCCTGCTCGCGGTGACGTCGGTGCTGGCCCCGGCGCCCGCGATCGCCCCGGCCGCGGACGGGCCCCCGGCCGCCGGCGCCCCACCGGTGGCGCTGCTGATCCCGGGGTTCGGGTTGACGGTGGAGCACCTGACCGCACTCGGGCACGTCGGCGGCCGCCGCGAGCAGCCGGGGACGGCGCTGGGCGTGGGCTGGTTCGCCGACGGGCCGGTGCCGGGCGCGCCGGGGGTGGCGGTGCTGTCCGGGCACGCCAGCTTCGGCTACCTGGCCGGCGCGTTCGCCCGCTTGGCCCGGCTCGAGCCGGGCGCGGCGGTGGTGGTCCGCGACGCGCGGGGCCGGGAGTCCCGGTTCACGGTCCGCCGGACGGTGTCGTTTCCGGCGGACGCGCCCGACAGCGCGCTGGTGGCCCCGGAAGGACCGGGCCCGGAGCTGCGCCTGATCACCAGCGATGGGACGTACGACAGCGCGGGGCCGGCTGCCGCGCGGGTCGCCGTCTACGCGTCTCCGGCCTGACGCGCGAGGTCGCGAACGACTCGTCCGGGACCCCGGACGAGTCGTTCGCGGTGCCGCGCTCAGCCGATCAGCTCGCGCAGCTGCGACACCGCCGCCACGCGCCCCTCGCGGCCGGGCAGCAGCGGGTTGACCACCAGCGTCGTCGCGCCCGCTTCGGCGAAGGCCGCCACGCGTTCCTTCACGTACCCCGCCGGGCCGACCAGCGAAATCGCGCGCAGCAGCTCGAGCGGGACCGCCGCGGCCGCCTCCTCCTTCTTGCCGTCCAGGTACAGGTCCTGGATCAGCTTCGCCTCGGCCTCGTAGCCGTAGCGGCAGGCCAGGTCGTTGTAGAAGTTCTTCCCTCGCGCGCCCATGCCGCCCACGTAGAGGGCCAGCATCGGCCGCACGTGGTCCAGCAGCGGCTCGACGTCGTCGCCGATGGCCAGGGCCACCGTCACGAACGTGTCCAGCTCGCCGAGCGCCGGGTCGCGCTTGGCCTTGCCTTCGGCCAGGGACGCGCCCCAGACGTCGGCGGCCTTTTCCGGGTGGAAGAAGATCGGCTGCCAGCCTTCGGCGATCTCGGCCGTCAGCGCGACGTTCTTCGGCCCGAGCGAGGCCAGCAGCACCGGGATCCGCTCCCGCACCGGGTGGTTGATCAGCTTGAGCGGCTTGCCGAGCCCGGTGCCCTGCTCCGGCGGCAGCGGGATCGTGTAGTGCTTGCCCTCGTGCACCACGCGCTCGCGGCGCCACACCTGCCGGCAGACGTCGACGATCTCCCGCGTGCGGGCCAGCGGCGCGTCGTACTTCACGCCGTGGAAGCCCTCGATGACCTGCGGGCCGGACGCCCCGAGCCCGAGGATGAAGCGCCCGTCGGAGACGAAGTCGAGGCCGGCCGCGGTCATCGCGGTCAGCGTCGGCGTGCGGGTGTAGATCTGGAAGATGCCGGACGCCAGCTGGACGCGCTCGGTCTTCGCGGCGAGGTAGCCGAGCTGGCTGACCGCGTCGAACGAGTACGCCTCCGGCACGAAGACGACATCGAGGCCGGCTTTCTCCAGTTCGACGACGTCGGCGACGCTTTCGGCGAAGCCTCCGGAGTAGCTGATCCCGGTCCCGATCTTCATGGGCGTCCTTCCGTGGTGAGCGAGCGCTTAGTCGCTGGTCATTATGCGCGCTACCCGGCCCGGGCCGGTATGGGTACCGCCACTATCCACCCGCGACCACCGTCCCCCGCACGTCGCCGAAGCCGATGCGGGTGCCGCGCGGGCCCGGGGCCGTCGCGCTGATCACCACCTCGTCGCCGTCTTCGAGGAATGTGCGCGTGACGCCGCCCGGCAGCTCCAGGGGCTCCTGGCCGCCCCAGGACAGCTCCAGGAACGAACCTCGCTGGTTGCGGTCCGGGCCGGTCACCGTGCCCGAGGCGAACAGGTCGCCGGTGCGCAGGCTCGCGCCGTTGACCGTCATGTGCGCCAGCTGCTGCGGGGCCGTCCAGTACTGGGTCGCGAACGGCGGGCTCGACACCAGGTGGCCGTTGAGGCGGACCTCCAGCGTCAGGTCCAGCCCCCACTTCTCCGGCGTCCGGAGGTACTCGAACGGCTCCGGGTCCTGTGGCGGGCCGTCGACGCGCGCGTGCTCCAGCGCGGCCAGCGGGACGATCCACGGCGACACCGACGTCGCGAACGACTTGCCGAGGAACGGGCCCAGCGGCTGGTACTCCCAGGCCTGGATGTCGCGCGCCGACCAGTCGTTGACCAGGCAGACGCCGAACACGTGGTCCGCGAAGTCCGCTGTGGACACCGGTGTGCCCACAGTGGACGGAGTGCCGACGACGAACCCGACCTCCGCCTCGATGTCCAGCCGCTGCGACGGGCCGAACGACGGGGCGTCGGCGTTGCGGGGCTTGCGCTGCCCGTGCGGCCGGACGACCGGTGTGCCGGACGCGACGACCGTGCCCGCCCGGCCGTGGTACCCGATCGGCAGGTGCTTCCAGTTGGGCGGGAGCTCGGTCGCGTCCGGGCGGAAGATCTTGCCGGCGTTGAGGGCGTGGTGCTCGCTGGAGTAGAAGTCGACGTAGTCGGCGACCTCGAACGCGAGGTGCGTGGTGACCTCGGCCAGCGGGTGCAGGTGCGCCCGGAGCTGATCGGCGTAGCGGGTTTCGGTCAGCCATCCGGTGACGCTCTCGCGGACTTCGCGCCAGGTGGCCGGCCCGGCGGCGAGCAGCGGGTTGAGCACCCCGGAGGTGAGCAGCGGCGCGAACGCGGCCGCCGTCCCGGCGGCCGCGGCGGTCAGGTCGAGCACCTGGTCGCCGACGGGGACGCCGACCCGCCGTTCGGGCGCCCCGCCGACGGAGAACACGCCGTACGGCAGGTTGTCCAGGCCGAACGGCGTCTCGTCGGCGAGCTCGAGCCAGGTCACGGTCACTCCTCGTTCCGGGCGGCCCGCGCCGCCACCCAATCGGCCACCACGTCCGCCAGTACCGGCAACGGCAGGGTGCCGCTGCCCAGCACCGTGTCGTGGAACTCGCGGATGTCGAACGCCTCGCCCAGCGCCTGCTCGGCGTCGGAGCGCAACCGCTCGATCTCCAGGCGGCCCACCATGTAGCCGAGCGCCTGCCCCGGGAGGCCCGCGTACCGGTCGACCTCCGCCTCGATCTCGATCCGGGCCATCGGCGTGTGCTCGACCATGAAGTCGACCGCCTGCTGCCGGCTCCAGCCCAGCGCGTGCAGGCCCGTGTCGACCACCAGCCGGGCCGCGCGCATCGAATCCTGCGTCAGGAGGCCGAGCCGCGCCGTGCCGTCCGAGTACAGCCCCATCTCGTCCGCGAGGCGCTCGGCGTACAGGCCCCAGCCCTCGGCGAAGGCGTTGAACATGGCGATCCGGCGCAGCAGCGGAACCCCGGTCACCTGCTGGGCGAGCGTCAGCTGGAAGTGGTGCCCCGGCACCGCCTCGTGGAAGGCGACGGACTCGCTCAGCGTCCGCTGCCGCTGGTCCGCCTCGTGCGTGTTCGCGTAGTACGTGCCCGGCCGGGCACCGTCGAGCGACGGCTCGATGTAGTAGGCGATCGAGCCGCCCGCGGCCTCCGTGGCGGGCACCGGGGCGACCTGGCACCGCTGCTCCGGCAACCGCGAGAACCACTGGGGCGCCACGGCTTCCGCGCGGGCGATCGCCGCGCGGGCGGACTCCAGCAGCTCTTCGCCGTCGCGCCAGCGCAGGGCCGGGTCCGTGCGGATCCGCTCGAAGATCTCCGCGAGCTCGGTGGTGCCGAACAGCTCGGCACCCAGCTCCCGGTACTCCCCCGCCAGCCGCTCGATGATCGCCAGGCCGGTCTCGTGCAGGTCCTGCGGCGTGCGCTCGGTGGTCGTCTCGGCCCGGATCAGCGCCGCGTAGCGCTCCGGCCCGCCCGGCAGGGCACCGATCCCCGGCGACGTCTCGGGCCGGGCCACCGGGACGACCTCGCCGGCCAGGAAGTCCCGGTACCGCCGGTAGGCCGGCCGGACCACTTCGGCCAGCAACCGGTCGCGCTCGGCTTCGAGGCCCCGGACCGGCACCTTCAGCGGGTCGTTCTCCGGGTCGGCGAGGTACCGCTCGACGTAGCCGACGCCGGCGCGCGCCAGGAACGCCGGCGGCACCAGCCCCTCCGCGAGCGCGGCCCGCTGCCGCTCGATCACCTGGTCCAGGTACGTGCCGACGGCGGCGAGCCGGCTCAGGTAGCCGCGCACCTTGGCGTCGTCGTCGAGGATCGTCTGCGGCAGCTCGGTGAGGAGCCTGAGGGCCGGTGCGTCCAGGCCGTCGCTCACCGCGATGTCGGCCCGGCCGGAGTCGAGCACGTCGATCTGGGTGCGGGCCTGCCAGATCACGACGTCCCGGGTGACCCGCCCGGCCGGCGTCAGCGCCGCCGCGTCGATCGCCTCGGCGCGCGCGATGATCCCGGTGAGCCCGGCGCGGAACCGGGCGGCGGCTCCGGCGGTCTGGTCGGCGAGCTTGTCGTGCGTGCCCGGCAGGCCGTACACCGACGGGAACAGCGGCTGCGCCTCGAACATCAGCTCCAGGCACTCGTCCGCGAGCTTCTCGGGCGTGTCGCGGCGCCGGGCGACCCACTCGGCGACCACAGTGGACAGCACCGGCAGCGGCAGCGTGCCACTGCCCAGCACGACGTCGTGGAACTCGCGGACGTCGAACGCCGCACCCAGCGCCTGCTCGGCCTCGGCGCGCAGCCGCTGGATCTCCAGCCGCCCCACCATGTAGCCCAGCGCCTGCCCCGGGTCGGCGGTGTACCGGTCGATCTCCGCCTCGATTTCCAGCCGCGCCATCGGCGTGTGCTCGACGAGGTAGTCGACCGCCTGCTGCCGGCTCCAGCCCAGTGCGTGCAGGCCGGTGTCGACCACCAGCCGGCCCGCCCGCATCGAATCCTGGGTCAGCATGCCCAGCCGCGCCACGTCGTCGGAGTACAGGCCCATCTCGTCGGCCAGCCGCTCGGCGTAGAGCCCCCAGCCCTCGCCGTAGGCGTTGACGTGCAGGATCCGGCGCAGCAACGGCAGCTCGGTGAGGCCTTGGGCGAGGCACAGCTGGAAGTGGTGCCCCGGCACGGCTTCGTGGAACGCGATCGCCTCACTGGCGAACCGCGGCCGCTTCTCCGCCTCGTGGGTGTTCGCGTAATACGTCCCCGGCCGCGTCCCGTCGAGCGACGGCCGCAGGTAGTACGCGATCGTGCCGCTCGCCGCGTCGGCCGCCGGCACCGGCGCGACCTGGCACCGCTGCTCCGGCACCCGGGAGAACCACTGCGCGGCCACGGCTTCCGCGCGAGCGATGGCGTCCCGGGCTCCCGCCAGCAGCTCCTCGCCGTCGCGCCAGCGCAACGCCGGGTCGGTCCGGACCCGGTCGAAGATCTCCCCGAGGTCGGTGGTGCCGAACAGCTTTCCGCCCAGCGCGCGGTACTCGTCGGCGAGCTTGCCGATCAGCGCCAGCCCGGTGTCGTGCAGCTCCTGGGCCGTGCGCTCGGTGGTCGTTTCGACGCGGATCAGCGCGGCGTACCGCTCCTGACCGCCCGGCAGGGCCCCGATGCCCGGTGACGTCTCGGGCCGCGCCAGCGGCGCGAGCTCGTCGGCCAGGAAAGCGCGGTAGCGCCCGTACGCGGGCCGGACGACCTCGGCGAGCAAACGATCGCGTTCGGCCTCGAAACCGTCGAGCGCATACCGCGGTGTCACCCGCAGCGGGTCGCTCTCGGGCGCGCCGAGGTAGCGGTCGACGTACTCGATGCCCACGCGCACCAGGAAGTCCGGCGGCACCCGCCCTTCGGCCGCCGCGGCGCGCTGCCGATCGATCAGGGAGTCGAGGTAGCCGCCCATGCCCGCGAGCCGGCTCAGGTAGCCGCGGACCTTCGGCTCGTCGTCCAGCAGCGTCTGCGGCAGGTAGAGCAGCAGCTTGAGCGCGGGCGCGCCGAGCCCGTCACTGACCGAGATGTCGTCGCGGCCGGAGTCGATCTCGTCGATGGCGGACTTCGCCTGGGAGAGCACGACATCCCGGGTGACGCGCTCGTCGGCGGGCAACCCGGCGGGGTCGAGCGCCTCGGCCCGCGCGGCGATCGCGGCGTAACCCGCGCGGAGCCGGGCTTCGGCCGCCGCGCTCGGATCGGGCAGCCGGGCGTGATCGCCGGGCAGGCCGTACAGCGACGGGTACAGCGGCTGCCGTTCGAAGTCCAGCGCGAGCAGGTCGTCGGCCAGCCGGCCGGGTGTGTCGCGCCGCTCGGCCACCCAGTCCGTGACCACCTTCGCCAGCGCGGACAGCGGCAGCATGCCGTGGCCCAGCACCACTTCGTGGAACCCGCGGATGTCGAACCGCTCGCCGAGCGCCCGCTCGGCCTCGGCCCGCAGCCGCTGGATCTCCAGCCGCCCCACCATGTAGCCCAGCGCCTGCCCCGGCCAGCCGATGTACCGGTCGATCTCCGCCTCGATCTCCAGCCGCGCCATCGGCGTGTTTTCGACCAGGAAGTCGATCGCCTGCTGCCGGCTCCAGCCCAGCGCGTGCAGGCCGGTGTCGACGACGAGCCGGCCGGCCCGCATCGAATCCTGCGTGAGCATGCCCAGCCGCGAGACGTCGTCGGAGTACAGGCCCATCTCGTCCGCGAGCCGCTCGGCGTAGAGGCCCCAGCCCTCGGCGTAGGCGTTGAACATGCCGATCCGCCGCAGCAGCGGCAGGTCCCGCAGTTCCTGGGCCAGGCTGAGCTGGAAGTGGTGCCCCGGCACGGCTTCGTGGAACGCGATCGCCTCGCTGGTGAACCGCGGCCGCTTCTCCGCTTCGTGGGTGTTCGCGTAGTACGTGCCCGGGCGCGTCCCGTCGAGCGACGGCTGGAGGTAGTACGCGATGGTGCCGCTCGCCGCGTCGGCTTCCGGCACCGGGGCCACCTCGCACTTCTCCGCCGGGATGCGCGAAAACCACCGGGGCGCGACGGCTTCGGCGCGGGCGATGGCGTCCCGGGCTCCCGCCAGCAGCTCCTCGCCGTCGCGCCAGCGCAACGCCGGATCGGTGCGCAGGCGCTCGAAGATCGCGGCGAGCTCGGTGGTGCCGAACACCTTCGCGCCCAGCTCGCGGTACTCCTCGGCGAGCTTTTCGATCAGCGCCAGCCCGGTCTCGTGCAGCTCCTGCGCCGTGCGCTCGGTGGTCGTCTCCGCGCGGATCAGCGCGGCGTAGCGCTCGGCGCCGCCCGGCACGTGGGAGATGCCCGGCGCGGTGTCCGGCCGCCCGGCCGGCTCGACCTCCGCGCGCAGGAACTCCCGGTACCGCGCGTACGCCGGGTGGACGACCTCGGCGAGCAGCCTGTCCCGCTCGGCTTCGAAGCCCTCGACGGCCGCGGTCGTGCCCACCTTCAGCGGGTCGCTTTCGGGCGCGCCGAGGTAGCGGTCGATGTACTCGATGCCGACGCGGGCCAGGTACGCCGGTGGCACCAGGCCTTCGGCCAGGCTCGCGCGCTGCCGCTCGGTCAGGTCGGCGAGGAACGGCTCGATCGCGGCGAGCCGGGCCAGGTAGCCGCGCGCCTTCTTTTCGTCGTCCAGCCGGTAGTACGGCAGGTACATCAGCAGCCCGAGAGCGGGCGCGGTGAGCCCGTCGCTGACCGCGAGGTCGGCGGACCGCGCACCGAGCCGATCGGCCTCCACCTCGGCGGAAGCGATCACGACCTCGCGGGTGACGGCTTCCTCCGGCGTCAGGCCGTCGGTGGCCAGTGCCCGCGCACGAGCCGCGAGGGCCGTGTACGCCTCGCGATAGCGCTCCTGCGCCGCCCGGGTCTGGTCGGCGAGCCGGTCGTGGTCGCCCGGCAGGCCGAGGACCGACGGGTTCAGCGGCTCCTGCTCGAAGGACAGTTCGACGAGCTCGCTCGCCAGGCCGTCGACGGTGTCGCCGTGCCCGGCCACCCACTCGTCGACGACGGAGGCCAGCACCGACAGCGGCAGCGGGCCGCCGGCCAGCACGAGGTCGTGGAACGCGCGGACGTCGAACCGCGAGCCGAGCCGCTGCGCGGCGCGGGCGCGGGCCCGCTGGATCTCCCGCCGCCCCACCAGGTACCCGAGCGCCTGGCCCGGCCAGGCGATGTAGCGGTCGACCTCGGACTCGATCTCCGCGCGCGCCTCGGGCGTGTGCTCGAGCAGGTAGTCGACGGCCTGCTGACGGCTCCACCCGAGCGCGTGCAACCCGGTGTCGACGACCAGCCTGCCCGCCCGCAGCGAGTCGCCGGCCAGCATGCCGAGCCGGGCGACGTCGTCGGAGTAGAGGCCCATTTCGTCGGCGAGCCGCTCGCTGTAGAGCCCCCAGCCCTCGATGTAGGCGTTGAACATGCCGATGCGGCGCAGCAGCGGCAGCTCGGTGCGGCCCTGCGCGATGCTGAGCTGGAAGTGGTGGCCCGGCACGGCTTCGTGGAACGCGGTCGTTTCGGCCATGTGCCGCAACCGCTCGGTGGCCTCGTGGGTGTTCGCGAAGTAGATGCCCGGCCGCGAGCCGTCGGCGGCCGGGCGCAGGTAGTACGCCGCGGGCGCGCCGGGCGCGACCTCCGCCGGCACGGCTTCGACCGTGCACTGCTGCTCGGGGATCCGGCCGAACCACTTCGGGGCTTCCGCGGCCGCCCGGGCGACGGCCGTGCGGGCGGTCTCCAGCAGCTCCTCCGCGCTGCGCCAGCGCAGCGCCGGGTCGGTGCGCAGGCGCGTGAAGATCTCGGCCAGGTCGTCGGTGCCGTACACCCGCTGCCCCAGCTCGCGGTACTCGGCGGCGAGCGCCTCGATGGTGTCGAGGCCGATCCGGTGCAGCTCCTCCGGGGTGAGCCCGGTGGTCGTGTGCATCCGCGCCAGCCGGGTGTAGGTCTCCGCGCCGCCCGGCAGCCACGACACGCCGGGCCGGTCCGCGGGCCGCCCGTGCGGCTTCACCTCGGTGACCAGGAACTCGCGGTACTCGGCGAAGGCCGGCCGGACGACGTCGGCGAGCAGTTCCTCCCGCCGCCGCCCGAACTCCTCGTCCGGGGCGGGCTGGCGGCGCAGCGGGTCGGCGTCCGGCTCGGCGAGGTAGCGGTCGAGGTGCGCGACCGCGGCGTCGACCAGGTGGGCCACCGGGAGCAGGCCGTCTTCGATCCCCTGTGCGTGCCGCCGCGCCGCCTGGCGCAGGTACTCCGGGATCGCGGCCAGCCGGCCGAGCTGCGCCTCCGCGGCCGCACCCGGCGTCACCGTCGTCATCGGCAGGACCATCAGCAGCCCCGCCGCCGGCCCGACGGACAGATCGGTGACGGTGAACTCGGCCATCCGGCTGTCGATCGAGGCGATGCGGTTCTCGGCCGTGGTGATCAGCACCTCGCGGGTGACCCGGTCCTCCGCGTCTTCGGCCGCCAGCGCGCGGGCCCGCTCGAGGAAGTCCGCCAGCCGCGCCCGGAACGCCCTCTCGGCTTCCGCGGACAGGTCCGGCAGGCCCGGCTCCGCCGGGCGGACACCCAGCAGCGCGGGCGTCAGCGGATCGGCGGCGAACAGCGCTTCGACGAACTCGTCGGCGAGTTCGGTGACCGCGGTCATGGCAGGACCCCCAGCTTCGGCTGATGTGCTTCACAGCCGACCCTAACGGAGATCACCGACAGAAACGCCGGGCCGTTCGCCCGCGGCGGACGGCCTGCGGCGCCGCGGATCGGCCAGGCGGTAGCGTTCCCCGGGTGGCCGTGACCGATCCCGTGGATACCCGCCTGCTCGCCGCGCTCGCCGACCTCGGCAAGGCGGCGGTGCACGAGCTGGCGGCCAAGGTCGGCATGGATCCCCGCGAGGTCGCCTACCGGCTGGTCGCCCTCTCCGGCAGCGGGCTGCCCCTGCTCGTCGGCGTCGAAAGCGACCCGAACGGCCTGCGCGCGGCCATCGCCGGCGCCCCGCCGTCGTGGGCGAACCGGCCGCCACAGCCGACCCAGCCGACGCAGCCGCCGCCGTTCCCGCCGCCTTCGCAGCCCGTGCCGCAGCAGCCGCCGCAGCCCGGCCCGCCGATGCCCCCGCCGGTCCAGGGCACCCCTTCAGGGCCGTACAACGTCCAGGGCGCCCCGTCCGGGCCGTACACCGTGCAGGGCGCACCCTCGGGGCCCTACAACGTCCAGGGCACGCCCTCGGGGCCCCACCAGGTCCAGGGCACGCCGTCCGGGCCGCACCACGTCCAAGGCACCCCGTCCGCCCGCTACCCGGGACCGCCGCCCCAGCAGCAGCCACCGCGGCCGCCGCGGCCGTTCACGCCGCCGCCCGTGCCGCTCGACCCGGCGGTGAGCACGTGGGGCGTGCCGCAGACGGCGTCGTGGGCCCGCGGCGACGAACCCGCCCGGCCGAGCGGGCCCGCCGCCGGCAAGCAAGGCAGGCTCGGCGAAGTCCTGGAGACCCAGGGCCTGGAGGGCGAGCAGCTGTCGGTGCAGCTGCTGGAGGTCCAGGACCCGGCCGACTACCTGTTCAGCGCGGCCGGGTACCGCCTGGAAGAGGGCGAACGCGCGGTGGTGGTGCACACCGAGATCACCAACCGCGGGGCGATCCCGTTCGCCTCGCTGCCGGACAACTACCTCGAGCTGCTCGCCGCCGACGGCCAGGCGATCGGCAAGGCACCGGTGTCGCTGACGTCCCGGCCGCCGCACAAGATCGGCGTCAAGCCGGGCGAAACGCTGGGCGGCCACACGGTGTACGTCCTGCCCGACGCCACCCGCGTGGTCTCGGTGCGCTGGAGCCCGCGCCCGGAGCCGGACGAGCGCACGCTGACCTGGTCGATCGAGGACTGAGGCTTATTCTGGTCAGCCCGCCGCACCCCGCGCGGAAACCGGCGGCTACCGGCGAAATCATGCGGCGGGCGACGGCTGAACAAGCCTCACTGGTAGCTCTCGTCGCGCAGGATCTCGAGAGCCTTCGCGAGGTCGTCCGGGTACTCGGACTCGAACTCGACCCAGCGGCCGTCCGCGGGGTGGGCGAACGCCAGCGTCTTCGCGTGCAGCCACTGCCGGCTCAGGCCGAGGTGGCGGGCCAGCACCGGGTCGGCGCCGTAGGTCAGGTCGCCGACGCAGGGGTGCCGCAGCGCCGAGAAGTGGACGCGGATCTGGTGCGTCCGCCCGGTTTCCAGCTTGATGTGCGCGAGCGACGCCGCCCGGAACGCCTCGACGACTTCGTAGTGCGTGACGCTCGGACGGCCGCCCTGGACCACCGCGAACTTGTAGTCGTGGCGCGGGTGGCGGTCGATGGGGGCGTCGATCGTGCCGCGCATCGGGTCCGGGTGGCCCTGGACGATCGCGTGGTAGCCCTTGTCGACCGTGCGCTCCTTGAAGGCGCGCTTCAGCACGGTGTACGCGTGCTCGCTCTTGGCCACCACCATCACGCCGGTGGTGCCCGCGTCGAGCCGGTGGACCACGCCCTGGCGCTCGGCCGCCCCCGAGGTCGCGATGCGCAGGCCGGCCGCGGCGAGGCCGCCGACGACGGTCGGGCCGGTCCAGCCCGGGCTGGGGTGCACGGCGACGCCGACCGGCTTCGAGATCACCACGATGTCGTCGTCGTCGTGCAGGATCTGCATGCCTTCGACCGGCTGCGCGACGACCTCGACCGGGTTCGACGGCTCCGGCAGGGTGATCTCCAGCAGGCCGCCGCCGGAGAGGCGGTCGGACTTGCCCGCCGGACGGCCGTCGAGCAGCACGTCCCCGGATTCGGCGAGCTCGGCGACGACCGTGCGGGACAGCCCGAGCAGCTTGGCGAGGCCGGCGTCGACCCGCATCCCGTCGAGCCCGTCGGGCACCGGGAGCATCCGCGAGCTCACGCCTGCTCCTCCTGGGTCTCTTGGCTCTCCTGGGTCGCCTGCTTCTTCTTGTCCTTGGTCGACGTGCCGTCGTAGTCCTTGCCCAGCAGGGACAGCAGCACGATCAGGGCACCGCCGACGCAGATCGCGGAGTCGGCGATGTTGAAGATCGCGAAGCCCTTGCCGTTCGGGGCGAAGGCCGAGATGAAGTCGACGACGTGCCCCTGCAGCCCGCCGGGCGCGCGGAAGATGCGGTCGGTCAGGTTGCCGGTGGCGCCGGCGAGCACCAGGCCGAGGCCGATCGCCCAGCCGATCGAGCGCAGCCGCCGCGACAGCCAGACGATCGCGATGACCACGGCGAGCGCGACGAGGGCGAGCACCCACGTCATCCCGGTGGCCATCGAGAAGGCGGCGCCGGGATTGCGGATCACCTGCAGGTAGATCAGCCCGCCGAGGACCTTGACCGGTTCCTTGCCCTCGAGGTTGGCCACGACCAGGTTCTTCGTCACCAGGTCGATCGCCCAGAACACGACGGCGACCGCGAAGACCCAGCCGACCCGCCGCTTCGGCAGCAGCGGCTTCGCCGGGACCTCCGGGTTCTCGGGCGCGTCCGCGGCCGGATCGGGCACCGCCTCGGCGGGCACGGCGGTGTCGGGTTCGGAGTGGCTGGGCTCGGTGCTCACCCGTCCATTGTCCACGGCGCTGGTCAACCCCCGGCGGGCCCGTCCGGACGCGGGCGCAGGAGCACCGCGAACGCGGCCGCCAACAGCACGCCCGCCGCGGCGAGCGCTCCGGCGACCGGCGGCAGGAACACGGTCGCGACCAGCGCGAACACCCCGGCGACGGCCGCCAGGAACCAGCTGCGCTCACAGCCGGCCAGCAGCAGGAGGCCGACGGTCGCCAGCAGCGCGCCGCGCAGGTCGCCGCCGAGCCGGAACTGGAGCGCGCCGACCAGGTCGAGCAGCGGGACGGCGGCCAGCGCCCCGAGCGTGCCGAGCACGAACCGGCCCGGCCGCCGGGGCCGCAGCTGCCGCCAGTACCAGGCGGCCACGGCGAGCACCACGCAGGCGAGGCCGGCGGGCCAGCCGAGCGTCGCCGACGGCCCGACGTCCACCGCCACGGCCGTGACCGCAGCCCGCTCGCCGCCGGTGCCGCCGACGCCGCCGGTGCCGAGGCCGTGCAGGCCTGGGGACAGCTGGTACCCCGGCGGACCGGCGGCTCCGACGTCGTCCGGGACCAGTTCGGCGGCCACCATCACGAGCAGCGTGAACCCCAGCGCGGCCAGCGGGAACCAAGACCGCCGTGAACTCCCCATCGGGTCAGGGTATCGAGCGCGGGGTGCCCCGCAGCAGGGCGATGAAGGCGGCGCCCAGCAGGATCACCGCCGACGCCAGCATCCCCGCCATGTCCGCCGAGAGCACCACGGCCACCAGGGCGAACGCGGCCGTCGTCAGCAGGACGAACCGGCTGCGTTCGTACGCGGCGAGGGTGAGCAGGCCGAGCGTGGCCAAGAGCGGGCCGCGCAGGCCGTCGCCGAGCCGGAACTGCCAGGAGCCGACCAGGTCGAGCAGCGGGACGGCGAGCAGCGCGGCGATCGCGCCGAGAACGAACCGCACGGTGCGGACGGGCCGCAGGGCGACGGCGTACCAGACAGCCGTGCCGGCGACGACCACGCCGAGCGCGATCAGCCATGCGGTTTCGGCGGGCAAGCCAGCGCCCCAGGCGTGGAGGTCGCCCTGGGACAGGATGTAGCCCCGGCTGTACTCCGTCGCGCCGGGCGGGACCACCGGGCCGAGCAGGAGGTTCGCGGACCGGTCCTCGGCATCGCTGCGGCGCGACAGCAGTTGCGCCGCGGCCGACGCGATCTCGGCGAAGCCCAGCAGTGCCAGCGGAAACCAGTAACGCGGCCCTCTCCCCATCGGCCCAGGCTAGCGCTCAGCAGAAGGGCGGCAGCTCCCGCGGGTCGCCCACCGGGGCCCACCGGCCGTCCACCTTCGCGTACTCCCAGCGGGCGCCGCGGGCGACGATCTGCCGCAGCGCCAGCAGCACGCGGTCGACGTGCTCTTCGGTGCTGCCGAGGCCGAGGCTGACGCGGACCGCCTGCTGCCCGTCGCCGCCGGTGACGCCGATCAGGCGCTTGGCCGCGATGTGGGCGCAGAAGGCGCCGTCGCGGACGCCGATGCCGTACTCGGCGGACAGCACCGCGGCGAGCCAGCCCGGGTCGAAGCCGTCGACGACGAAGCTGACCGTGCCGACCCGGTCGACCGGCGCGTCGAACAGCCGCAGTTCGGCGCAGCCGGGGATGCTCTCGAGGCCCTTGCGCAGCCGGGCGAGCAGGGCCTGCTCGTGCTCGACAACCGCGTCCCAGCTCGCGCTGAGGGTCTCGCACGCGACGCCGAGCGCGTACACGCCAATGGTGTTGGGCGAGCCCGCTTCGTGGCGCTCCGGCCCGGTGTTCCAGACGACGGCGTCTTCGGTGACGAGCTTGGTCGCGCCGCCGCCGGCGAGGTACGGGCGGGCCGCGCGCAGCCAGTCGGCGCGGCCGATCAGCGCGCCCGCGCCGAAGGGGGCGTAGAGCTTGTGGCCGGACAGCGCGACGTAGTCGACGTCCAGGTCCTTGATCGAGATCCGGCGGTGCGGGGCCAGCTGGGCGGCGTCGAGCGCGACGCGGGCGCCGTGTTTCCGCGCCACGGCGGCGATTTCCGCGACCGGGAGCAGTTCACCGGTCACATTGGACGCTCCGGTGACGACGACCAGCCGCGGGCCTTGCGGAGCATCCGCGAGCGCTTCGTCCACAGCGGACACCGCGGCGAGGCGGGTGCGCGGGGTCGGGATCCGCCGGACGTTCGGCCCCTGCCACGGCAGGAGCGCGGCGTGGTGCTCGGTGTCGAAGACGACGACCGTGGTGTGCCGCGGCAGGCTGCGGGCGAGCAGGTTGAAGGAGTCGGTGGTGTTGCGGGTGAAGACGACGGTGTCGGTCCGCCGCGCGTCGACGAAGCGGCGCAGGACGTCGCGGGTGCGTTCGTAGAGCTTGGTGGAGACCTGCGACGCGAAGCCGGCGCCGCGGTGGACGCTGGCGTACCAGGGCAGGAACTCGTCGACCTTCGCGCGGACGGCGTCGAGACACGGGGCGCTCGCGGCGTGGTCGAGGTTGGCGTAACCGATGGTTTCGCCGGTCACCAGCGGCACCCGCAGCGACGCACCGGCGACGGCGGGAACGGCGGGGGCTTCGAGCTGGGTGCGGTCGATGGCGAGAGTCATCGGGGTGCCTCCTCGGCGATCCGGGGGACCCCGGCGAGGGGCCCGCGCTTGCCCGTCGCACGGCGCGACCGGCCCGGTCTTCACCCGGGGCACCCCACCGCGGTAGGAGGGTTGCCGGCCAGCAAGCCGGGGCTTCGCGCTGGCACTCATGACCTGAGCCAGAAGGTAACCGAGAACGCGCCGGGCCGCCAACCCCCGCCTCACATTCTGAGACGGCGGTCACAGAGCGTGCTCAGCGGCCGGACTCGCCCTTCCAGCGAGCGAGGCGGCCGGCCCGGTCGACCGCGCGCAACCGGCGTTCGACGGCGTCGCGGACGGCGCTCGTCGTGACGACCAGCAGCTGGTCGTGCTCCTGCAGCCGGCTGGTCTTCTGCGGGGTGAAGCCCGCGCCCTCGCGCACCACCAGGCTGATCGTCGCCCCGACGGGCAGCCGCAGCTCGGACAGGTACACGCCGTGCAGCTTCGACCCCGGCTGGATCCGGACCTGCAGCAGCTCGGCACCCAGCTCGTCCAGCGGCGCGGAGTCGACCTCGATCTCGTGCGCCTCGGACTTCTTGGCCAGCCCGAGCCGGCGCGCGAGCGGGCCGAGCGTCGCCCCCTGCACCAGCGTCAGCACGATGACCAGCACGAACACCGCGTCGACCAGCCGCTGGGCGCCCGGCAGCCCCTGGGACAGCGGGATCATGGCGAGCACGATCGGCACGGCGCCGCGCAGCCCGGCCCACGACAGGAACGCCTGTTCGCGCCACGGCAGCCGGAACGGCAGCATCGCGAGGAGGACCGACACCGGCCGCGCCAGCAGCAGCACGACGGCGCCGGCGACCAGGCCCGGCACGATCGCGTCGAGCAGGCGGCCCGGTGAGGCGAACAGCCCGAGCAGCACGAACAGGCCGATCTGCGCCAGCCAGCCCAGGCCCTCGGCGAACGACAGCGTGTCCGACCGGTGCGGCAGCCGCGAATTGCCGAGCACCAGCGCGGCGACGTAGGTGGCGAGCAGCCCGGACGCGTGCAGCAGCTGCCCGGACGAGTACGCCACGACGCACACCGCGACCGTGGCCAGCGGGTACAGGCCGGTCGCCGGCAGCGCGGCCCGGCGCAGCGCGAGGCCGCCGAGCCAGCCGAAGGCGAGCCCGATGACCAGGCCCGCCGTCAGCTCGTAGACCACCAGCAGCGGCAGCGTCCAGTCCACAGTGGTGCCTTCGGCCAGCACCACGACGGCGATGTAGGCCGGCGCGTCGTTGATGCCCGACTCGAGTTCGAGCGCGCCGGTGAGCCGTTTGCCGATCCCGGCCGTGCGCAGCACCGAAAACACCGCGGCCGCGTCGGTCGAGGCGAGCACCGCGCCCCACAGCAGCGCCAGCCGCCAGTCGAGGCCGAGCAGCCAGTGCAGGGCCGCGCCGGTGGCCGCGATGCTCACCGCCACGGACACTGTGGACAGTGCGATTCCGCGGCCCAGCGCCGGTTTCACCGCCGACCACCGGGTGGTCAGCCCGCCTTCGGCGAGGATCATGACGAGCGCGGCGAGGCCGAGCGACTGGGTGAGTTCGGGGCTGTCGAACCGGATGCCGAACCCGGCTTCGCCCAGCAGCACGCCGATCCCCAGGTACAGCAGCAGCGAGGGCAGGCCGAGCCGGATCGACACCCGCACGGCGAGCACGGAGGCGAGGAGCACGACGCCGCCGACGCCGAGCAGCACGGGAAGCTGGTCCATGCCCGCCTCCTCCCGAGTGCCGTGGGCCCTCAGAATAGTGAGGCATGGGGGTTAACTCGTTCGTGTACCGCTGCCTGACACCCGACAGCTGGTGTGTTAAAGCGCCGAGACACCACCGAGCGCGTCGAGATCGACACCCAGGGCGGCGAACGGCGCCCCCGCCGCCGGCAGCACCTTGACCGCCCGGTGGCCGTCCCTGGCCACCCAGCCGGCCTCGACCGCCCGGTCGAGCAGCGCCGCCGGCAAGGCCCCGGCGAGGTGGTCGCGGCGCTCCGTCCAATCCAGACAGTCCCGCAGCAGCGGCCGCCGCCCGGCGGCGACCGGCACGCCGAGGTCGGCCAGCACCGCCCGCCCGCGCGGGGTGAGGGCCAGCCCGTCGGCGGTGCCGACCAGACCGGCGGCGAGCATGCCGTCACGCAGGGCGACGCCGAGCTCGCCGGCGAGGTGGTCGTAGCAGGTCCGCGCGAACCCGAGCCGCCGCGCCCGCAGCGACGACTTCAGGCCGGTGACCGGCTGATGTTCGGCGTGCTGGGCCAGGTGTTCGATCAGCTCGGCGACGCGCGGGTCGGCGATCCGGACGTAGCTGGCCCGCCCCTGCTTGACCCGGGCGACGAAGCCGGCCCCGGCCAGCCGGCTGACGTGCTCGCTGGCGGTCGAGAGGGCGATCCCGGCCGCCTTCGCGAGCTCGCCGACGGTCCAGGCCCGCCCGTCGAGCAGCACGAGGCACATGGTGGCCCGGCTCGGGTCGGCGAGCACCGCGGCCACCTCGGCCAGCGCGATCGTCTCCATGCCCCCACGCTACGGCCCGCACCCTTCGGCCCCGCCCGAACCATCGCACCCCGCCGGGGGACGGTCAGAGGGCCTTGAGGAACTTGGCGGCGACCTGGACGGCCGGGCCCGAGTCGTTCGAGTTCTCGAGGACCACCGCGAAGGCCACGTTCTCGCGGTAGCCGACGAACCAGCCGGTGGCCTGCTTGCCGTCGCCGAACTGGGCCGTGCCGGTCTTGCCGAAGACGTTGCCCGCCGCTGCCGCCGCGCGGCCGGTGCCGCTCTGCACCACCGCGCGCATCAGCTTCCGCACCTCGCCGAGCACCGACGCCGGCGGCGGCGAGTAGCCCTTGATCACCGTGGTCTCGAGGTCGTGCCACAGCCGCGGCGTGATCGCCTTGCCGGAGGCGACCGTGGCCGCCATCAGCGTGCCGCCGAGCGCGCTGGCCTGGATGCGGCCCTGGCCGAACCCGTCCTCGACCTGCTCGTCCTTGCTCGCCGCGGGCTCCACCTTGCCCAGCTCGGTCTTGACCCCCGGGATCTCGTAGTCGGCGTTCAGGCCCAGTTCGTCGGCCGCCTTCTTCAGCCCGTCCGCGGGCAGGCCGAGCGCCAGCTGCCCGAAGGTCGTGTTGCAGGACCGCGCGAACGCCGTCTGCAGGTTCGTCGCGCCCAGCTCGAAGCCCTCGTTCTTGACCGTCCGCGTGCCGATGGTCGCGACGCCGGGGCAGTCGACCGGCGCCGTCGCGTTGAGCCCGCTCTGCTGGACCGCCGCCACCGCCGTCGCGATCTTGAACGACGACCCGGGCTCGTACAGGCCGTTGAGCGCCTTCGGCGAGTTCCCGGCGGCGGCGTTCTGCGCGACGGCGAGGATGTCGCCCGAACCCGTGTCGAGGGCGACGAGCATCGCCGACCCCTGGTAACCGTCCACCGCGGCCTGGGCGGCGTTCTGCGCGGTCAGGCTCAGGCTCGACACGAGCGGCTTCGCCTCTTCGGCCGACGCCTTCCCGAACAGCGTCTCGACGCTCTTGCCGCCGCCATCGACACGTTCGACGGCGAAGCCCCCGCCGGCCGCGGCGGTCACCTGTCCGGCGAGCGCCGAGCGCAGCAGCGGGGCCGGGTTGCCGTCGACCGGCCGCACCCCGCCGGGCCCGCTGATGAGCAGGGGCTTGCCGTCGCGGTCGGCGACCGCGGTGGTGTCCTGCACCGCGGTGCTGATCACCAGCCGCTGGCCCGCCTCCAGCTTCGGGTGCAGCAGCGACGGCGCCCAGTGGACCAGCCACTTCCCGCTGTTCTGCGTGAGCTGGAACGGCACGTCGTAGGTCCAGACCTGACCCGGCTTCAGCTTCCACGAGAGGCTGAACGTGCCGCCCGTCTGCTTCCCGCCGGCCGGGGTCGGCTGCAGGACGGTCAGCTTGGCGGTGACCGACGACGGGGTCAGCGCGTTCCGCGTGGCCCGCAACGCCACCGCGGCGGCCGCGTTGTCGTCGGTCAGCCGGGCCGCCGCGTCGGGGTTGTTCTCGGAAACGTCCTGGAGGTACTCGGTGATCGCCGAATTCGGGTCGAGCGCGCCCGGGCTTTGGACCGTGGTCGCGCCGGTGGCGGCCTCCGGCGTCGATCCCCCGCTGTTCAGCAGGAAGAACGCGGCCGCCACGACCACGACGACCAGCAGCGCGCCACCGATCAGGATGCCGCGTCTCTTGCCAGGGCTCATTCCGGTTCCCTCCCCCAAGCCCACCACCGTCGTGGTTGGTGGAGATAGGGTGATACACAAAGAAAAAAAACCACAACACGAGGCAGGGAGACTACAACGAAAGGCGAAAGGCGGAGGGGGAG